>JAZLKQ010000528.1:0-67070 GCA_045597745.1 Bacteroidaceae bacterium
CCATCAGCATCCAGGACAGGACTCTTGCCGTCAGAAGTGCCAAGGCCAAGTGTCGCACCTGTCTTGATCTGGCCCTGTGCGGAAAACTCGTCTGTACGTCCTGTTGACTCCGTGCCGTCAAGGCCCACACCCCACACAAGAGTTGAGTCGGCAGTCTTGCAGTTCTGGCTGTCTCTCCATCCGTACATTCCCATCATGTAGATGAGCAGATGCTGACGGAACTCCCAGTTGGCAAGGCCGTGACCCTTGCTGCGGGCCTGTGCTGTCTCCCAGAAGGAACGGATGGTCTTGGTGTTGGCTGGCACTACGTTAGGCACGGAACGGAGCTGACCGCCCGTTATGCTTGCCTTGAACATGCCCACCACCTGCTTCTCCACCTTCCAGCCGCCAGGAAGCGGTGTCAGCGATGTCCACAGGCGCTGTATGACATTGCTGCCCACCTGCACGTCCTGTATGCGCTGATAGTACTCAGGCATGACACCCATGATATCGCAGTTGGCATAGGCACCGACAAGTGCGCCATCCTCATCAATGACGCGTGTGCCGTCATCGGTGAAGTGGTTGTCCTCATGGTTCAGCTTGGTATAGTTGCCGTTCTTGTCCATGATGATAGCCTCTGCCGAATGTGCCCACAGCGCCAGCATGTGCTTGCTGCCACCAGTGTTCACCCTTGTTGAGCCGTTTGGCGATGCCACGTTAGGCTCAATGTAGAACGCGACCTCACTCAGGTAGAGAGAGTCATTGTCGTTGATGTGGTTCTTGAAGTCAGACACCAGAATCTTCTTCACACCACCACCGAACTGACCGAAGATAAAGTCCTGGTCAGTCATAGCCTTTACAACAGGCTTGTCTGTTATCTTTACACTCATATATTTTATGTTATTGATTACATGTCAACCTGTACGGACAGCTCTACGTCCGCAAAGTATTCGTTGTCTGTTCCATCACCACACTTGGCTGCATCTGGGTTAAGTTCAATCTCCACGCCATTGCTGCCTGTGCCTGAACTCTCATAGGTCTTGATACCCTCTGCGTTGTAGATGACCCACTTGTAGGTGATGCTGCCAGAGACAAGCTCGCCATTCTTGAGGAGCTGCACACGTCTGTATGCGCTCTGCCCGACAGAGATTACGTCACTCTTGCCGGAAACCGTTGTGAAGCGCAGCTGGTACTCATCGGCAATGTCTGCGATAGTCTCACCGTCACTTGCCACCTTGGCACCATTCTTGAGCAGTTCAACGCGGAAATGAGAACCACCGCTTACCATCTCCCTGTCCACGGTGATGCTGGCAGTTGTGACGCTCATTGGCTTGTCATCCTGGTACCACTTGACGGAATATCCTTCTGAGCCGACAGTAATCTGGCTTGTGCCGTAGTAACACATGGCGGTCAGCACAGTGCTTGGATTGTCGCTGTCAAGTATGCGGTTGTTTGTGACAATCTGCACACTATGCGAGTTGGAACCGGCACGCTGGATGTTGATATCCACGTTGGACGTGATGCTGTCGCTGATGGAGTTACTGGTAAAGTTGATTGTGAACGTAATCTGCGTGTTGGTGGTAACGGAGCGTGATGCCACGTTGCTGCATATACGCAGGTAGTAGTAGCCGTCACTATCCTTGATGCACTTGAACTTGACACGGTTGCAGGTCACCTCCTCTGCATCTTCCCAGCTTGTTGCGGTGATTGGGCCGAACTCAATGTCGCTTCCAGCAAAGGCCCATGCCACGCTGTTTATTCTCACGGTATGGTGTGATGCACTGCGTGCCGACACCTTGATGATTGGCTGGTTACCTGCCACTGTCCAGTCAGGTGTCACAGAGTCAGTGGTCGGCTCATAGATCTGAACGAGAGCCGCGCCATCACCGTTCTGATTGATAATACTCTTGTCCAGAAAAATCTGGTCACCGTTACGAAGGAACCGCACGGTGAACACTCCTCTTACTGTATTCATGCTATTTCCATTTACTTGTTCTTGATTCTGCTTCCTTGGCCGTCATGAGTTCTCCGTCCAACTCCTTCACAAGGGCATCCAGGTCTGCATCGCCACCGATGGCCCTCAAGGTGTCCTCGTTGACCAGCATGCGCTGCCTGTTGGCACTCTTCCTATGGAAGGTGCTGTTGATACCCTTGATCTCTCCCTTTGCGGTATTAATAATTGCGTACTTCATAGTCCTCAGTCTATTAGGTATTGGTTGTTCTCATCCAGCAGCACCTCACCTGTCTCGTCCGATGCCAGCTCGCACTTGTCGCGCACCTCGGCATCAAACCATACACGGAAGTAGCTGTTGCCCAGATTGTGGTTGAGGCCAAGGTCATCCACCGCACATTCCATCTCAGGGCCGCTCTGCCAGTCCTTGACGTCTGCCCAGTCGGTGCCTGCCGTGTTTCGCGCCTGTGTGTGCCACAGGATATCAAGGAATATCTCCGGGTGAGTGACCTCACGTCCTCCGTTGGTGATGACTGCATAGTTGAAATACTCTCCCTGACGTACAGGGATGTCAGTGCCACGTCCCACGAAGCCATCCAGCTCTGCCCTGATGACGCGCTCCACGTCTATCTGCTCCTGTGCTATGACGGCATAATTGCGGACAAACTCAATGCGGTATGATGCCTTGTCAATGAGACGCAGGTCAAGCGTGACATAAGGATATGACACAGATACCAGCTCCGGGTGGTCTATGTCTGCCGAAATGACAGCGTTGGTAGTGGCATCCACCACCTGCATGGTAGTACCGACAGGCAGCGAGCCGATAGGAGTGCTGCCCTTCACAAGGCGGCATTCAATCTTCTGGAGATAGTCCTTGCCGCTGGCAGCAGGAGCATCGCCACCCTCACCGATGGCGGACAGGTAGTCATACATCAGCTTGGGGTCGGCCATAGGGTCATACTGAATCCTGCCGTATGAGACAAGGGCAGCGAACATGTCAACACCCTTCTCCGTTGTGGCAAGCACCAGCGTGTCACTGCGCATCTCATAGACCAGGCCTGTGCGCCAGTCCACCATCTTACCGCTGAACTCCAGCTCAAAGACCTCCTCCGGGCTGACGTTGCGCTTGACAACGAGCATGCCGCGCGTGTCGGATGCCGTCTTCACAATCTCATAGTCGCGTGACTCAACCCAGCCGGCATCTGCCAGGCTCTTGCCGTTCACCTTCCATGTAAGTGAGTCCAGGTCAAGGTATTCATTGCCATTGCCATGAGCAAACACGCGGTCAGTGTCTATGACTCTCACCTCCGGCAGGATATATGTAGGAGAAAGCCCCCTGTTAGGCTCATACTCATTACCCCCCAAGTCATACTCCTGTAGGCATGGAGAGTCAGCAGACATACACACAAGAGAGCAGGACACCGTGAGCGGTGTGAACTGCAGGCGCGTGAACTGCTGTGGCGAGATAATTGTTTTTCCCATCTTTTATATGATTTTATTGATTTAACTTCAAGACACCCTCCAGACTACCATACTCGGAATAGGCCATGAACGTGAACGTGTTGTACGTCCTGCCGTCCGAAATCCTCACATCATTGCGTGATATGAGTATCTCGTTGCCGCAGTTGACATGCTCCCTGTTCCACACATAGTCAGAGACCTCATCACCGCTGTCCCTTGTGCATGACCAGCCATAATACTCATCCGTGACATCGTTGCCCAGGCCATCCTCAACCCTTGCCGTCACCACCTCGGTATCATTGTACCCAAGGATGCCGTCCAGGGACTGCGTAATCACCATGTGGCGCTTCACTCCAAGCTGCTCTATCAGGACAAGGATGTCACTCTTGAGCTTGTACATCTCCTGTATGAGAGGCTCTATCTCGGCTCTTGACACCGCAGACATGGCATTGCTGTACAGGCTTATCTCTGTGCCTTCCGATATCACCGTGTCCGTACCCGGAAGCTCGTCTGTGCGTTCTTCACACACCACGAACGCATTGTGATAGTCTATCTGACAGAAACGGACACCGTCCTTGCGCAGCACGATTCTCAAGGAGTACATGCCATTGAAGGCCTGTTCCTCTTTCTTGAAGAGCCATGACACAACATTGTTGTTCAATCCCGATACAGATGTAGTCATCCTTCCGATGCACCCCCTGCCCGTGAACACCATCATGTCATACTCATACTCCCCAAGGTCCAGCGGACTGCCGTCAACCTTAAGAATATGCCACAGGATCGTTATGTCCTTCTCTCCGCGGACAAACTGATTCATGACTATTGATTACTGA
Source organism: Bacteroidaceae bacterium (assembly GCA_045597745.1). GTDB lineage: Bacteria > Bacteroidota > Bacteroidia > Bacteroidales > Bacteroidaceae > Minthosoma. The sequence continues at coordinate 4,225 of JAZLKQ010000528.1, forward strand.
TTGAATGATGATAACTTGAAAAAATACTCTGCCTTGTCCGTTTCCCCAAAGATGGCCAGCACCATGCCTGTCAGCTGATAGATGATGTTGTCGGCCACGTTCTCGGCCACGTTGTAGGACGTGACACCAGAGCTGTATGCGTAACGCGGCAGATACTCAAAACGTGATATGGCTTCGCCCGGCTTATCATACTCCTTGCTCAAGGTGTAGTAACGGAATGATGTTGTCCCGTCACTCTTCTTTCCCTGGCACAGCACAAGTACGGGAGCATCATACACGCCCCTGGTGTACGGATTCTGCTGCATGCGCCCAACAGGAGAATGCTCCGGCACAGCCAAGGCAAGCGGCACAGGAGAGTCCTCTGCCCGGAACGTCACAAGGCGTAGGAAGTCCTTCTGTATGTCGAAGGACAGCACCCCATCCACTATCGTTGCCGACAGGATATCTGTAGCCGACATTATCTGTCCGTCAAGAATCTCTGCTGGTGCTGCCTGGTGAACAATGTTGATAGCCTCCGGCAAGGTCTTTGCTATGACATCATCAAGGGACGCATTGTCACCGTCCGCGAACATGGCAGACTCGTTGACACCTGCTTCATCAAGGTTCTTCCTTACGGCAGTAACCGCGTCAGACAATAGAAGGCTCAACATGGCTTATCAGAGTACAAAGTTGGGGAATACGATGCCCTTCTCGTTTGCAAAGGCTCTCATCTTGTCAACGTCAACAAGGACACCTGCCTTGGCACCTGCGGCCTTGAGTACGGCTCTTGCGCCATCAATGGTAGTAACGTCTGCAAACTCGTTACCCTCGCCACCATCCGTAGGATTCTCTTTCAGCTCTTCTGTGACAGGCTTCTCGGCCGGCTTGTCTGTCTTGCCACCCTTGCCGCCCTTTGCAGGCTTCTCCACCTTTGCAGGCTGTGGCTCTGCCTCACCATACTGACTGAAAACAACGATCTGTGAGCCGAACATCTTGCTCTCCTCAATCATGAGCTGCTCGGTAGGGTCGCATGTGACGTAGGTTGCAGGACGGTAGTAAGCGCCAGCAAGAGGATTGCCACCCTTGAACTCCAATGAAAGGAATGCGCCACTGTTACCTACTGGTACCTGAATCTTTGCCTGTGTGTAGCCGTAAATGCCGTAAACTTTGGTAATCATACTTTGTTTGTGTGTTGTTGTTAAATAAAAATGGGGAAAGGGAAAGTCCCTCTCCCCACTATCAGGTTAATAAATTAGATTAGACATGCTCGTTGATGATGCCCTGGAACTTTACCCAGCCTTCCAGCTCGGCATCCCACTCAACAACATCACCCTTGTCAAAGCCGTTCTCTGCATCGGCAGCAGTCAGGTAGTACTTCTTCTGCTTTGCCTCTGCTGTGAGAGAGCCGCCAGAAGGAAGTGCAGCTACTGACTCGAAGCTTGCCTGGATGCCACCAAGGTTTGCGGCATTGAGGGCAGCAGATGAAGGACATACAAGAACTGCGTTGTGACCCATCAGGTCGATGCAGTCAATGCGTACAAGGTTGTACTCCTTGGCCTCGCGTGCCTCGGCAGTCTTAGACATATCGCGCTGTGTCTGCTTTTCGTTCACAAGGTATGGACGCTCAGCGTTCTCAAGATCAAGGACGGCCATATAGTCGCTGTAACCCAGGTCGTCGAGAGCCTGTGCCCAGATGAACTCCAGTGTACCGAAGTTGTCCTCATACTTGCGGATCTTGATACCGAAGCGGTTAACCTCAACCTTGCCGATATCCTTGTACTTTGAAGCAGAGTTAACGTACTTAATGACGCGTGACAGCTCCTTCTTGCCGCAGAATGCGTATGCATGGTCGTTTGAAGCGTTCACGGTGAACATCAGGGTAGTGATTGCCAGGAAGTCATCGTCGGTCATGTCTGCACCATGAGTGTAGAGCATAGGAATCTGACGGAGCATACCCTTCTCTGTGAATACGTCCTCACGCTGGCCTGTCTCAGGAACAAACACCTGGATGCGTGTCTCGGTAGAGTTCCAGTGTGAACGTGCGCACTTTCTCTTGAAGTTCTCCTTTGCAGAAGCAAGGACGTGACGTGTCTTGAACGACATCTTCTTCTCTGACTCCTCAAAGAAATCAGTAACGGTAACGGTCTCAATCTTCTTCTGGAGATAGCACTTGTCATCTGTTGGGATGAATGCATCAGAAGCAACCTTCATCTGTGACTCGGCACCAGCGGTTGACATCACATGCAGCACGGCTGTAGGATTGATGGTAACGGTCTGCGAAGCCTCAACAGGAGCATTCAGCACCTTGAACACAACCTTGTCTGAGCCGTCCTTGTGGTCCTTGACGAACAGCACAAGCTCGCCGTCAACGATGGCATGATTCTCGTTGTCCTTCTTGTAACCCTTGACACCCTCAACAACTACGGTAGAGAACTCGGTAAGGATCTCGACGTTGTCAAATGCAGCAGCAGGGATTGTCAGCTCCTTGGTAGCAGCGGTGTATGTACCAGCTACGTTAGAGGTAGAGAATGTGATTGCGCTGCCAGTATAGGTAGCATCCAGGTCGGTAGAACCGGTAATCCAGTGTCTGTGGATATAGTCCTTTGCCTTCACTGGCTTGCAGACGCGGGCGATGATTGCCTCCTCCGGAAAGCGGAACTTACGGAACTCAACGGTCTTCTCATCATAGTCCTCTGCCATGAGACCAGCATCGCGGATATCGGTGCCTGTCTGTGTGTGGTTAGGCAGCTGGGTCTTGTTGCCCTGCTCATCCTTCACAGGCTTCTCACCATCAGGACGGTCTTCAATATTCTCAGATGGATTAGGGTTTTCAGCATCCTGCACCGGATCCACCACTGCCATAGCAAAGCCGCAGTCAACACCTACGAAGGCTGCGAGCAGCACAAGCAGAGCTGACAGTACACTCATCTTGTGACTCTTGATAAAATTGATTGTCTTCATCATAACTATAAAGTATTAGATTCTTCACTCTACATCATCCCATATGTTGTATGGCTTTGGTGGCTGTGGTGCAGGAGTGTGCATACCACGTCCTCCCGACATTGAAGGAGGCATGTTGCCAGCATCGTTCTTTGACCTGCGCTGTGCCACTATCTTCTGGTTGCGGCCGTCAACGATACCCTCCTGGCGTGCCGATGCCACGTCATTGTCATAGCCAAGTGCCTTGTTCGCCATCTCGAAGTCGGACTCGTCATAGGCATTGGTCAGACCCTTGTCATACACGTCAATGAGACGCACGGCAATATCCTTCTTGCGGTCAATGTCAAGACCCTTCTCATCACCCCACTTGTCCAGACGGTCAAGGAAGCTGTTCCAGTTGGCATCAGCCTCGGCAATTAGGTTGTCGTTCTCCTGCTTGCGTGTTCTCCATGACTGCAAGCCATCAGCAAACTTGCCACGGCCATCTTCGGTAGCCAGGTCACTCAAATCATCACCAAACACCTTGACAAGGGCAGCTCTTGGGTCACCACTGCGTACCCACTCATCAATGAAATCAGCACACTGCGGGTCACTCATCATGAGCTTCACAAGCGCCTCATCCTTCTGGCGGTATTCATCAATGGTCTTGCCCTGCTTATCCAGCATGTCAAGAACGGCCTGTTCCAAATCGTCCACGGTTTCCCCGCTTTCCACGCTCACAGGACCGAATTTCTTGTCAGGATAGGCTTCGCTCATTCGTGCGCTGAGCCTGTCCCTGCTACTCTTAACTTCCTGAGTATTAGACTTTGACATATATTAATTGATTGAAATATTACAATTCAGCACTCAAAAATAAATCTGCTAAAAACGGCCGTTAGTCTATCTTAGCCTAATGAAGTAACTTTGAATAGGAGCTGTATGACAGATGAAAGATACTGAACTGAAGAAACAGAGGGACAGAGACCTCTATGCCGCTTATGTTGAAGGACTCAGGCAGCGGACGTTCGCTTCGCTGGGTGAGGCGTCAGAGTATGCGCGTAAGCAGACAGCCCCCCAATACTATATCTCCGCAAGGACTGCATCCCTGCTGATACACAAGATACAGAACAAGGTATCGCTCATTGACGTGCATGAGAGTTCGCGCAGGCGCATCTGGCAGCTCTATGACCGTTACCAGGAATATCTGCGTGAGAACCCCGACACCAAGGAAGCGCGTGAGATCATCCTTGAGAAGCTCGTTGAGACGCCAGCACCGGAGTTCTTCCTGTCCGGCAGCAGGGCCAAGCATATCATAATAGAGGAGCGCAGACGCAGACGTTCCGTAATGCGTAACAAAGGACACCGATGATAGTAATCACCTTGCTTGCAGTAATCGTCCTGCTGTGTGTGCTGCACGTCAATCCGATGCTCACACCCTGCACCTATCAGTTCTTCCATGCCAACATCTTCCACATGTTGGCAAACGGCCTTGCGCTCTACACTATATTCAGGCCAGGGAGAAAGGACAACATACCTGTTGCTGCCCTCTCCTACCTCATATCGGTGCTTGTGTTCCCGCTCTCGCACCTCACACCCATAGGCATAAGCAACATGCTGTACGCAGCCATAGGCATGCGCACACCGCCATTCAGCAACAGATGGTGGACGGCAGCACCGACATGGACGTTCCATGCCGTGACCATCCTCATGCTCCTCATACCGCATTTCAGCGCCGTGTCGCACATATATTCCTATATCATGGGGATATGTGCCGCCATTGTCATCCGTTTCCTCAAAGACCTCAGTCATGAAGAAGAAAGAGCCGTTAAGTGAAGAAGACCTTGCGGCCATTGAGGCCATCGTCAAGGAGAACTACAAGCGCTGGGAGCAACTGCAGTGCAACTATGACCCCATCACGGGCGAGGGCCTTGCCGAACTCCTGGAGGAGAAGCGCGTAAGGCTGCGCATCCCCGACTTTGCCACACCTGACATCCTTGTGCCGGAAGACATGATGAAGGTCAAGCTGGTTAAGAAGATTGTCAGGGCAGGAGGAATACAGAACTTCGTTGACACCTATAAGTTCAAGAGCGACACCAAGCCGACCTTTCAGGACATTGAAGACCAGCTGCGACGTGTGCGCCACAAGTACGACTACTGCCACTGGGCATACTTCTGCATCTGGATTGATGCCAAGCTTGGCGGTCGCATCCGCTTCAAGCTCAACTACGCACAGATACAGGTGCTGAAGCTGTGTCTGCGTCTCATGCGGGCAGGGAAGCCTATCAACATTGTCATTGACAAGGCACGTCAGTGGGGCGGCTCCACGTTCTGCATCTTCTTTCAGTTCTGGATTGCCGTACACTGGGACCACTACCACTCCTTTGCTGTGGCAGCACATGTACAGGACGCAGCGCACAACGTATTCAACATGCTGACCGATGCCCTTGCCGAATATCCTGCATGGGATCTCGGTCTGCCAAGAGGCACGGAGCTGCATTTCGGCAATGCTGGCGGCAACAAGCATGCATGGCAGATCAAGGACAAGAACAACAAGGCCGTCATGCCGTTCAAGATATTCATCGGCTCGGCAGAACGTCCTGACTCCCTGCGTTCCGGCCGTATCAGTGGCGCACACTACTCTGAGGTTGGTGTATGGCCCAACACACCGGGCAAGTCAGCGGAAGACCTTGTGGCAGATATCTCTGGTGGTATCCCAAAGCAGCAGAAGCTCGCCATGCAGGTCTTTGAGTCCACCGCCAAGACATCCGATGACTACTTCCATGACCTCTGCTATGACGCAGACGCAGGAGAGAGCAACTTCACCCTGCTGTTCATCGCGTTCTTCCTCATACCGCATGACACCATGCCGATTGATGACCTGTATGAGTTCGCCACATGGCTGTGGACAAACAGGAAGAACGACACACCGAAAGATGGCTGGAAGATGCCCGGCAAATACTACTGGTGGCTATGGGAGCAGGGTGCATCCTTGCAGTCCATACAATGGTACCGCTATGAGGAGAAGAACTTCTCCAAGCGCTCACAGATGGTCAACGAGGCACCAGCATCCATGCCGGAGTCCTTTCAGTCAGCCGGACAGAAGGTCTTTGACTTCTATGACGTGGACTACATGGCACGTCACACACGCGCACCGCTGTATGAAGGTGACCTTATCAGTGATGCAGACAAAGGGCCGGAGGTACTCAACAATATACGTTTCATCTCCAAGGCTGGCGGCAACCTCAAGATCTGGGAAATGCCCGATGACACTCCCGTCAATGACCGCTATGTGGTGGCCGTTGATGTCGGTGGCCCTAACCCGACCAGTGACTACTCTTCCGTGCGCGTCCTTGACCGCCTCATGATGATGGAGGACTTCGGTCTTGACGGCAAGCCTAACGTGGTAGCGGAAATGCACTACCATACAGACCTTGACCTGCTGGCCTACGATGCCATGCGCCTTGCCGAATGGTACAACACCGCCCTGCTGGTCATAGAGTCAAACACCATGGAGACGCGCGACCCCAACCGCGACACTGGGCCTGACGGCTTCGAGTACATCATGGACATCATTGCTGACATCTACGGAGCAAAGAACCTGTACGCACGTCATAACAAGGAAGAGGACATGGCTGACAAGGTGGAACACAAGTGGGGATTCCATACCAACGTCAGCACCAAGCCGAAAATCATCAACAACATGAAGGTCTGTCTGCGTGACAGACTCTGGGATGAGCCAAGCAAGATTGTCACAAATGAGCTGTCCGTATATGTTGAGGACAAGAAGAAGCTGACAGCACCGAAAGGCAAAAAGGATGATGCGCTCATGGCAACCGCCATTCTCCTTTGGATAGCCTACAAGGAGATGCCAGCACCAACATGGAAGAAGAAAGAGACATTAAAGAAAGACAGGATAGTAAGCACCAACAACGCAGCAAGCCTATAACTATGAACAAGATTATTGCATTTTTCAAGAAGTTGAGACTGAAGATTGCCCGCATTATAGTCATCGCCTGGGCAAAGTTGAACTACCGCATAGCCGTTGACAAAGCCAACAAACGCTATGAAGAGGAACGCACCATGATATATGTTGTCGCGCAGCCGTTCCAGCCGGACGTACTCACTACCTATGACCACAGACGTTTCAAGGCAGAGAAGGCCGCATGGGGCAGACAGTACGCAGCATTCCTCACGCTGGCAGGCATGAAAGCCGGATGCTACTATCACACTCCAGACAGAGCTGGCAACCAGGCCATGACACCGGAAGAGATAGAGAAGCGCAAGGCATACTTCATCCGCGAAAGACTCTACAAAGCAAAACTATTATAAAGCAGAAAGCCCTCGTTTCACAACGGGGGCTTTCCTTTTACAACTAAATAACTAATAACTCAAATATGAAAAAACATTGATCACACTATCGGTTGCTGTCCGGGCTGCGGCCTGATGCCCTGCGGCACCACAGCCTGCTGCTGTTCCGGTGTTGCGCCAGCACTCTTCATTTCTGCCTGACGTGCCTCACGTCTCTGCTTCAGCTTCTCAATCCACGGACGCTTGCTTATCTCTGTGTAGTCATCCATGCTAATCAGACCATTGATGAGGAACTCCTTGGCATCTGCCTCGGCAATCTCACGGTAAACAGGTGTCTCTGTTGACTCCTTCACGCGCAGGTCATATGTTATGTTGCGAATCTCATTCAGCTTGAGGTTCTGGTTGTCGAATACTCCGTCAATCTCACCGCATATCTGCTGCCACCTTTCCTCATCATAGAAGGTCACAAGGTTCTTCATCTTCTTGATGTGTATCTCCTCAATGAAGTTGTGCAGCTTCTTCAGGAACGCGGCAATGGACGTAGTAGAGTTGTTCGCCATCTGCTGGTAGAGTGCGCCCGATGCTCCGGCAAACGGTGTCTTGCCCTGCAATGCGTCCGTGATGGCTGTTGACTTGTCACCCATGCGTGAGAACGTGTCAAGGTACTTGGCCACGTCAAACGTCTGTGCATTGCCGTAGAACACCTTCGGCATCATATTCTCCATGCCCGGCTTCATATCAATGAACACCATGTCATCAATACTTGTCCATGCGTTCGCAAACTCATGCGGATCCATGTTACCCAGAATCTGCTTCGGCACTACCACAACACCCTTGGCATTGGTTCTGATGAGCCAGTCATTGAGGATGATTGCGCGGTTCATGATGATGTTGTGGTCAATCTCCGGATACAGATAGCCTTGTATCTTGCCGTCCATCATAGGTACTGCGCGAACGGTGAACGGATGTGACCTGTCAGGCAGCGGTGACTCGCCTTCCCACAGGATAGTGCCATCGGGAGCCAGGAAGCGGCAATACCAGAACTCATCAATGAAGAAGCCATCATCACCGAACTCCGTGCCGTCACCTTCTATGTATGGTATCTCCTCCTCTGTCCATCCCTGAGCAAGACCCTTCTCGCGTCTTCTCACGTTCTCCTGACGGATATACTCGCGATACTGGAAGTCATCGGCATCAATAATCTCCTCCGTGGCATCATTCCAGTCATGCAGCTTGATACGCGCCTTAGTCTCTTTTGTCCATGCCTCCAGCACCATGCAGACCGTAGGGTCAGGGTCTTCCATGAACGTCAGCACGGACTCCTTGAAGCGGTCCGTAGGGTTGATGATAGCCTTCGCCTTGAACAGCTCTGACTGCTGAGAATAGATGTCGCACAGGATAGCATAGTCTGTTGCGTTACGCGCAAACTTGGCCGCTACCTTGCCGAAATCAAACTTGCACATGCGGCCAAAAGCGTTGCCGTCCCAGAAGCGTGAGTCGTCCATCTGTGTGTCGAAGATGAACATGTTAGGGTTGACGTACTGCGTCCATGAGTCATACGTCCCGTCAGGGCCACTGGTGTTGTCCCAGCTCTCATAACCTACAAGCAGACCGCCCAGACATGCCTCACGCGCCCAATCAATGTAAAGCTCATCTATCCTGTTGCGGTAGCAGTTGGACTGCACACCATTGGTAACAACCTCGCCGTACTGCTGCTCATCCTTGTCCACGGCATGACATATCGGCTCCAGCGATTCCTTGACAAGGACACCCGCCATTGTCTCTACCTTGTTCTGTACCTGGTTTGTCTGTAGGACGGTGTTGCCTGTCTTTTGCAGGTAACGTCTCTGCGTCATCACCTCGCCATTCACCTCTATGAGGTCACCCCACTGATCATCGTAGCCAAAGCGCACCGCCCTTGCTCGCTGCGTGCGGAACGCCTCGTTGTTCTGCCACATGTCACGGAAATACTGGAGCATGGCAAGGTCTTTCTCCTTGCCCACAACCTTCTGTCTTGCCTTGACAGTATTCATCTTTGCAGCAGATGGTGTCTTTCGTATTAGTCTGCTCTTTGCTTGCATAGTATTTGATTAATGCGCAAAAATGCCAACACACATCGGCTATGCTGGTCTATCTTAGCCTTTAACGCTCCTCTTAGCCAGATAATACGATATGACACCTATGAGAGCCAGGAACATAAGCACACCGAAAATCTTGCCAATCTGCATCCACATGACCTGCCAGCCGGACAGGTCCTTCTCCACCTCTACGGTCACAACCTCGCGTATGGTTGTGGTATCATGGACAGCCACCTCCTTGTCGCGCCACCTCTCGCGCCACTGCACGGAAGTCTTCTCAACATATACCGTGTCACCCTTCTCGCGTATAATGCTGGTGTTCTCTACATAGATGCTGTCGCGCACGGCAATGCTGTCATGCACCACCTGGATAATCACGTCCTCGCTCTTAGGCTGAGGAATGCTCCTGCATGATGCCATCATCAGAAGCAGAATAATGAAATATATTGTCTTTCTCATGGTCTTGATAAATCAAATGGGGAAAACTTCACAGCCTCCCCCACTCCCAAAGTAACGTTCAATAATACAAAACAAAATGTCTAAAGTGGTCATCCGTAATAGTGCCATACAACACCGCGTGAGAGCTTCCGGCTTGTGTCGATGTGTATGTATGTCTTGCCTATCCCTATGCGTGTGACACCACATGCCAGGGCAGCTGTTATTATCTTGTATCTGTTGGAATCTGTGTTGCACCTGATATCTACGGCGCGTCCTTCGGTGTGTGCGCCTGTGCCACTCCTGCCCTTTGATTTGTCATAGGCCGATGAACGGTAGGCAGAGTTGAGGACAAGCGGGATGCCTGCCTTTTCGCGTATGCGGTCCAGTGTTGCCATGAACTCTGGATCCATGTCGTCTATGCTGCATGAAGGGCTGCACTTCCTGAACTCGCTGTCATTGAAATATCTTGCCATGGCTACTTCTTGTTGATTACCTTGTATGCTGCAAGTTCTTTCTCAAGGACTGTGACCTTCTCAGTAAGCGAGTTTATCAACGCGCCCTGCTTACTGATCAGCTCATCCTTCTCAATCATCGTCCTGTTCATCTCCAGTATGCGCTGACGCATCTCGTCAAGCAGCTTGCCCTGCTCCTCATAGAGCTTGCCCTGTGCTGCTATGCGCTCTTCCAGATACTGTGTCGATGCTTTCGCAACACCAAGGTTGGCCTCTTTCAGCTTAGGCCCGTAATACAGAATGGAACCGCCGCCACCAAGCAGCAGTCCGGCAAGAGTTGTGAGTATTGAAGTCCAGTCCATCATGTTTCTTTTTCTTGATACAAAAATGGGAGCAATCGCTTGCTCCCATAGTCTATCTTAGCCTGTTGGCAAATCGTGTCTCATAATCTATATCTATCCAAGACAGCCGTTCATCGGCCGTCAGCGTTCCCAGGATCACCATGCGGAACATCTTCCATGAGCCGCCCCGCAGTGAAGACAGCACCTTCCATTCCCTTCCGTCCATTGAGCCAAGCAGGATATAACGTGCGTGTGCCTTGTCAAAGTCACCGCGCAGACGTATGTCCTTTATCACCTTCCTTACGTCCGTCTCGCCAAGGTCAAACGCCCTTGTGTATATCACCTGCGGCAATGCCGTGCGCTCTCCTACTGGCGGCAAGGAAAGGCTGTAAAGCTTGCAGATGTCACCCGTTCCCTCATACACAGATACCAGTGCTTCCGGGAAGCTGGCTACCACCCCCTGCACCTTGAGGCCTGTTGCCATGGTGTGCCATGTCTGCATTGCAAGGTCATACACCATCATGTGCGTAAAATTAGGCATGAAAAATATCAGCCTTGCTCCGGCATAATCGTACAGACACTTTGAGTTTCTCAGCCATGCAGCGAACTGAATCGGCCCTGATACCGCATTCAGCACCCAGAAACATTCATGGTTCTCAAGCATGGTACGCACTTCTCGCGTGACAATCTCCTTCTTTCCCATCATGGCATCGCTGATATTCTGCACCTGTGAGCCACTGATGATGTTGATACCCCTCTCTGTAAAGTACACCACGGCCTGCTGTGTCGTTGTCACGTTGGATCCAGAGACAACAATGTCACGCGACACAAGAGGAGTCTCAATAGGAATGCCCACGCCGTTTGTCTTGGCAAGGTATATGCCTATTGACGTGAATACATAAAACGCATAGCTCTGAAGATGCTCCAGGTTGATTGTTGCGCTTGCCACGTCAAGCACGTCACCGGCAAACGTCAGCCTACCCTCGTTCACGAACAGGAACGGATTGGCACTCTCTGACATTAGCAGCTTGGTCTTGTCAGTGAATGTTGAAGCTGACGCCTCCAGTCTCTTCCTTATGAAACGTGCTATAGCATCAGCATTAGGCTCATCTACCACCCTGCGTATTGATCTACTCTTGGTGTTGTCCAGCAGGACGGCATCAAGACCACCAAAATAGTATGACGTATTGAGCAGAGGATGCTCCTTCATGGTGAATGACCAATATACAGGGGTTGCCATGCTGATTATCTCTGCCTTATAGCACTTGGCGCTCGGATAGGAAAGGTATGCGTAAACATCAGTGTTTTCTGGTATTTCAATCTCCTGCGCCCTTGCACACTTGAAGCCACCCTCCTCGTTGGTGTACCATATCACCGTGTAACGCTTTTCTTTACCGTCTGTACCTATTCTTGTTGCAGGGAAATGCGGATAAGACTCAGGGATATGTGCTGTCACTCCGGCAAGCACAAGACGCTCTGCATACTCCATGGCCCTTGATGCTGCCGTATAGCGGTAATGGCTGTTCTCATCATCCTTAAGGCGCGTTTCCACGGACAGCATGTCCTGGCTCTTCGGCTCCAGCGTGACACCAACGGAAAGCTCTGCAAGGTCTTCAATGTCGTATGATGCCACCTTGTAGAACTCGCTCTTCTCCGTCATGAGGTCTTCCAGAGTCTTGCCCTCATAGTCAAACTCAACCTTGCATGTGCATGATGTCTCTCCCAAGCTGGTAATCTCCGTGAAGCGCTTTATCTTGCTTGCCATCGGCGGATTGTTCAGATCCTTGCTCAAGAAGATGTCAATGCCCTTGATGACGTCCTTCCACTGCTCCACGTCAACACTTGTCAGCAGCTTGGCAGTTGCTGTGTATGTGTCAGCAGGAGCATAGTAGAATACGCACAGAGTCTTCTCATTATTCTCATCGGTGTCACCGTCATTATATGTCAGCAGGAGACCAAGGTTCATCGTGCTGTTGACTCCGGCACCAAGAAGGACAGGCACTGACTGCATGATGTATGAGTCATCGTACAGACGCAGGGCATAACGGACAAAGACAGGAGCCGTGAACTTCTTGTTCAACGTCTTCAGTTCGTACTGGTAGTTGTTGTACCCATCCCACAAAGCACCTTCAAGAGTCGCAATGTTCTGCTTTATATGCTCTGCCGTCAATGCGTTGCCTGTATTTGTCACGTCATAGGAGCCAGCAAGGACGTTGTTGTAATAATTCAGGAACCTCTTGTTGCCCTTCTCATAGGCCATGAACAGCTTGGTTGAGCCAGACCTTGCTAATGGTGCTTCCTTCGCCGTTGTCGTGAACTGCACGTCAACTTCGGGAAGGCCGTTGCCAATAGTCTTGTATGCTCCATCCTTGAACAGCAGATAGTACGAATCCTTGTCGGTCACAATGATGACGGTGTTGCCTATGGCCACCGTTGACAGAATCTTCTCCAGCACGTCAATGTCAAACATATAATCAAGAAGCTTATAAGTTTCTCCCTGTTTCACACATGCGCTGATATAAGACCTGTCATCTTTTGACAGGCGCACAAAATAGTTGGTATATGCAGACGTCCGGTGTACGAAGAAATACAGACCTTCCTCATACCCGGCATACACGTCAGGCAGGCCTATCTCTTCTGTTACGTCCACCGGGGCAGGCATTGGTGCCTGTTCCCTGTGGTCTATCATCATGTTAGCGGATTCTGCCAGTCCTCCGTCCTCGTTCATCCTGTCACTTGGGACGCGCGATATTCCTCTCAGTTGAATTTGCTTTATCATATCACTTCACTTTACGTTCAATTGCATTAATCAGGTCTTTTCTCACGGCATCCTGGGCCTTCATGAGTTCCTTGCGTTCATCATCACTCTCTGCTGCGCGTATTGCCTTGTCCAGGGCATTCAGCTCGCTCTTGAAGTCGTTATACAGCTCCATGATGCGGTAATCACCGTTGTCCATCAGATGCTGCAGCTTCTTCTTATCGCCAGCCTTCCTTGCTTTCTTGACAACCGTTGCCGTATGCTCGGCCTCTGCCTTGTAATACTGGAACACGTCATTCACATACGCATTGCGGTATCTCTCATCCGTTGACAAGAACAGACGTGACAGGACCGGGAACTGCCCAAGCTTGAACTCATTTCCGAACCTCTCTCCGAAGCTGCCCGGTATCTGTCCTATCAGTGCGCCAAGTGTGCCACGGTACAGCTTTTCTGCCGTTGTGCCGACACCACCTGTCACACCCTCAAAGATGTGTTCAAGGTCAGCAGGGTTGACATTGATGATACCAGCATCGTACTCATCACCGCCACTGATTACGTTCAGCATCTTTGAAACCTCAATCCAGAACTTGCCAGTATTGTTGAATACCTGGTCATACTTAGGAGTACGTTTCTTCTCCTCTTCCGTCAGGTACTTGTTTTCCTTGCGTATTGCAGCGCCCTTATAGTCCCTGTTCACCCATACCTCAAAGAACGGACTGGCGATAGAAGGAACAAATGCTGCCACTCCGTCAGTAGGATTGAGCGGCATGACATCAAGCATTGCCTTTAGTACCTCACCCATGAAGTTCTCATCGGCAGAACGGCCCATGATCTTGTTTGTAGCAATGTCACCAAGAGCATAGAATACTCTCATTTCCTGTGGCAGTGACCATTTGAAGTAAACATGGTCGTCACCAATCTTTCCACCCAGCAGAAGGTTTGTCCTTCTTGTGAAGTCAGACTGATCCAGGTAATCGTCATCATCGTCCATCATTGCATGAATGATTGCATTCAATGCGGCAAGACCTGCATACATACCTACAAACTGGAGTGATTTCCTCTTGTCCTTCTGATACAGCTTATATGTGTTATAAAGGCCCTGTACCGAAGCATTAAAGAACATGATGAACTTGCGCCCGTTTTCTGGAATCCAGCTGAGTATTGCCGCAATCTTTGCTTCTCTGTCTGTCAGATTTTTGCCGTTCTTCCATCTCAGTTTCTTTGCCTCCTCAACAGTAAGACTCTGGCCACTACCCTTGCGGTTGAAGTTTACGGTAATCTCCTTTGCGTCAGCGATGCACTCGCGGATATCCTTGCCCTGCTCCCTTGATGTAAGGAACGCAGCGAAACGTGTTATCTGCTCCATGCTCTCACCGAAGCGAATGACATAGTTTGCGGCATTTACAAGAGCATATTCATCGTGCGAGAGGATTCCTCCACCATTGTAAAGGTCATTCTCCCACTCTTGCGCACTCTTGATCTGGGTGAAGCCCGTCACACCGCCATTCTCCTTGAACTCCCTGAATCTTTCATCCAGGTATGAGTTACCAAGCGTTCCGTTGGCATCAGCGTTGTTCATCTTGATTACCTTGAGCGCAATTACAAGATTCTTCCTGAACGCCCTGTTGTATTCAGGATCATTCTTGATATATGATGACATCAAAGCAAACAGAAGGTCTCGCTGTATGTTGCTTACCCAGAACTCAGGGTTGTATGATGTGCTGATGCCGGAGAAATAGCGCAGCAGCTTTCCAAAGAAAAATGTCTTGGAGTACGACACCTCCACGTTCAGCTCATTGTTGATTGCCTGAGCCGCCCGTGGATTGCCGTTCACATACATCATCATATCCTTGCCCATGACCTTGAACTTGATAATGTGAGCATTCTTCTCGCTTTCGCTGATATGTATCACACTATGGTTAAGGTCAAGCTTGCTTGTTCCCTTGAACGCCAGACCTTCCTTGGCCTTGCGTTTCATGCCTGCCTCCCATGCCTCATAGGAAGCTCTTGCCTCTTCGCTTGTCAGCGATTCGCTGAGAGGTGGATAAACAGGTCTGAATACCAGTCTTCCATTATCATCCCTTACTGGCTCTCCGTCAGCATCAACCTCTTTCTCATACCACACATCGGAAATCTTCAGCAGGTTGTTGTCTGCTCTGTTGCCAGCGCAGTAATAGAGAGCAAGCTTTGCGCTATTCTTCTCGCCCTGTGCTACTGTGCTTGATGCCATGGCACCGATATAGCCGATAGGAGAAGTAGCCTGGCTCTTACGGCCCTTTGCCTCAATGATAGGATGCACGAACGCGCTCCCTGTGTAAGAACTATCATATGAGTAGAAATCATTTGCCGTGTTCTCCTTGAAACCACGCAGAGGAACGTAGTATTCAAACATGCTTGTAAGGTTGTTGTACTGCTCGCGTGAAATCAGGTTGTAATCATACTGCATCTTAAGCGTTGACTTGGTAGCAGCGTTCACCCTCTTCCAGAGTTCATCGGCAAGGTCACCCATACGATTCTCCACGTCTGCAACGTCCTTTGCGGCCTGTGCCTCAGTCTCTGCAATGGTCTCAAACATCGGCTTCCTTGCTTCAAGGTAACGCGCGTTGTAATGCTCTTCTGACTCATTAGCACCCTTCTGTGGGTCGAACTTATCATCAAGCTCGCTGTATATACCAGTCAGACCGCCGTAGTCCTTCTCGCGGTATTCCTTGTACTTCGGATCAGTGCCCTTCTCAATAGCATCAAGATGCTTCTGCAGTCTTGCTTCTGCCTTCTTTTTCTTTGCATCCTTCTCCAGCTCGGTAAGGTCAGAGTTCTCTATGGCGTTGATTGCGGAATCATACTCTGCCTTGTAGTCATTGCGTGCATCGCGCTTTGCAAACACCTCGTTGCGCTCAATGCCGTGCTTTTTCATGAGGTAGTCTTCTACTTCCTCAATGGACATGCCAGTCTTTTCAACAATCTCATGAACAACCTTGTATAGAGGCTTCGCATAGTTCTCCCTCCATTTGTCTATGGCCTCCTTACCTTTTCCAGGTGCCTGGTTCAGTGCCAGTCGCACATCCTCAAACGCTTTTACCTTTTTGCCAGAAGACTTCTCCAAGGCTTCAACAAGATGGTTAACCGAACTATACATGTCCACGGTTATTTCCTTGAACCTTGAGAATATATAAGACTCCGAATTGTTATACATGTTGGCCGCATCGTTCTCCATGCGCTCCTCAACCTCCCTGTCCCTGATGATGTCATAGGCCTTTGCCTTTGCTTCAAGGACGTCATAGGAGAAGCCAAGCCTGTGAGCAAGCTTCGCACGTCTTACAGCCACATCAAGGGAATCTGCCCTGTTGGCATGGTAGCTCTGGAAGAGCATGTAGCGGATGTCATTGCCGCTGAGAGGAACACGGAAGAATGGGACATGACTACGCAGCCATGACTTGATCTTCTCCCATGCCGACTGCTCACCAGGCTCAGAAGAATAGTTGTCCGTTTCTGCAAGTCCGGCAATGTACTCCTCAGTTGCCTGTGAGATATCCCAGCCATGGTGTTCACGTGCCAAGTCTATGATGGCCCTCCTTGACTTTGGCAGGTTCCTGTATATCCACCTGCAGAAGGCATCCATCTTCTCATCACCTATGAGCTTGCGCAAGCCCTCATGGCCAACTGCCTCATGGAGAACGGTCTTGACAGCTTCATTGGCACTGATGTTGTTGGCAAGACACAACACAATCTTCCCGTTGCGCCAGAAACCCATGCTGAACTTATGTCCGGCAGGCATTTCCTCGCGCGACAGGAACTCAATCTCAACACCGATTTCCTTTGCGGCGTTGAGTGCTGCGTCACGCTTGCTTAAGGAAACCTGAGAATCGTGTACTCCGATGGATCCGTCTCCTCGAGTTCCTTCAGGCCGTCCATCAGAAACCTCAGTGCCTCTTTCGCTTCCCGGCACTCCTCTGGAGTTCTTCTTTTCTTCTTCCGTTTCATATCCTATCTGCTGAGGATTTTCTACTGCCGACTGGGCAGTCCTTAGAACTCCACGTCTCCGCCTTCCTTCCCTTCCTTTGAATCCTTCAGTGATTCCTCCAGAAGCTCCTTCAGCCAGGCCATATCCTCCTTCGTTGCCTTCTTTCCCTTCTTCGTCTGTTCCATAATCAATGTTATCGAGATACCTTTCAACAAAATCTCTCTGCCATGAGTTCATGTAATCCATCAGCTCTACGATCCTGCTTGTTGTTATAGCTCTTGCAATCGTATGAGCCGCGAACTCTTCTGCGCCGTCTAAGTTAGAAACAAATTCGTAATAATCCTCTCCCCAGAAATCCTGAACTGCATATTTTATAGATTCTTTAAAGGTTCTTGCAAATCTGGCCTTCTCAATGATGAAATCTTCCCTACTGAGACTACTATATACCATCTTGAAGAACGCGTGCAGATTCTCGTGGAATAATGTCCTCAACACAGACTCTGTAGTAGTCCTGCCATTTGCTATCAGCAATATCTTGTTGGCAGGAGCTTCCAGATTCCATCCATTGTACTTCCTTATTTTACCAGATACGAATTTCTCTGCATCCTCAAGGCTCATTCCTGTCTTCTGGGAAAGCTCTTCCGCAGTTACGTCTGTAGGAACTACAACAATTTCCTTCAATGAATTAAACCTTCTGCTGAAATACCCTACAACTCTGTTGGCGAAATCGACGTCACTCTCACCCTTGTGTCTGTCTTCAGGGTAGTCCGTGCGGTCACGTGTGGTATCGGCCTCTGTCACATTCTCTGCACCGACATATATGCCGTCGTTGTCAAAGAACTCATCAGGCGCAACAGTCATGTCATTCTTGTGGCTATTGTACCAGAACAGACCCTGCTCCATGTCAGCAACCTTCTGCCTTGACTCTTCGTAGAACCTCTTTGCAAGTTCATCGCTTGCGTCTGCATCAGCATCAGCCTTCAGCGACTCCATTTCTGTACGTTCATCAGCAATCATGCGCTCCAGCTCAGCAGGGATATCCTCATGCTTGTACTCTGCGCCACCGAATGCCTCCTTGACAATTGCCGGAACATCTGGATGCTCGGTCAGGTCCATGCCGTCATAGTATGTCCTGAACGCTCCGCTAAGACCTTTCTCAATGGCAGCTTCACTGCGCTCAATGTCATCCATGTTGGTAACATCAACAGAAGCTATCTGCTCGTTCATGGCTTCATGTGCCTTGCGCTTGCCTGCCTCTGTAATGCTCAGTCTGTCCGGTGCCAGGAACTTCTGCACCTCTGCATCAACGGCAGCCTTGCCGGAAATCGGCTTGGTGTCTCCTTCAACGCGCTGTGGCTCACGTCCGGCTTCACGGACAAGAGCGTCAACCTCATCCTTTGTCAGGATCTTGTTGACCTTCATCGCGCCAGTGATAATCCATGGGTCTGTTGCAGGGTTAGGATTGGTGCGGTACTCATAGTAACCATCCTCCGGCAGTCTCTTGAGTCCTGCAAGGGAGTGCTGGAACTTGCCGCTTGCGGTCATGCCTTCCTGCATGGCCTCCTCCTGGTAGTTCTTGTCCATAGCATACTCAACTTCTGCCCAGACAAAATCCTTCGGGAACAGCGTCTTGTTGCCATTCTCGTCCTTGCGGTTGAACTGAAGGGCATACGGAATCTTACCCAGATGCCATCCCGGTCTGTATGCCAGAGTGCCGGAACCGCCCTGCGTTCCCTTGCCGCCCTGCTTTACCTGTGGTCTGCCAGTCTTGGAGTCAGGAGCCTTCGTGCCTTCCTCTGCGTCAAGCCATACGCCTACAGGAGTATCAACACCGCCCTGGTTTGCAACCATCGGTGGATACAGCTTGCCGTCCTTGCCTTTGTAGAACACCTTGTAGCCTACACCCGTCTTCTTCGGTGCTGGCTTCGTGCGGATAGCGGCTTCAACATCGCCCTCAACAGGCTCTCCAAGATCAGTCTTGTTGACCAGGTCATACAGCACGCGGTCTGTCACCTGCTCAATGCTGTCAAAGCGCATGCCGAACAGCTCTGTGCCTACCCAGTTCCAGAACTTTTCCAGGGCCTGCTTCATGCGGTCGCGCAGACGGATAGCCTTTGCTTTCTCAAGTACGCCGTCAGCCTCTGCAATAGCCTTCTCAGCCTCTGCAATCATCTTCTTGGCATTCTCACTGCCGCTTATGCGTGAAAGCACCTCGCTGGCAATGGCATCATCACTATTCAGGTTCTGATAGTTCTCATCAGCAAGCACCTCGTTCCATACGGCTGTACCCTTCAGCAGCTTCACGATGTCTGCCCAACCGGCAGGATTGCGCTTCTGCATGGCCTTTGCCCACAAGTGAGTGTACTCATGGATAGGAGTGTTCGGATTGATGCCGTCCGGTGACAGGTACACCTTGCCGTCCTTGGCATAGCCGTACACGGTACGGCCGTTCTTTGAGAACTGTGTCTTGTCAGTGATCTTGATATCCTTGTCGTTGAAGATGACGGCACATTCTTTATCATGCATGCCATTGTACCTGATGCCAACAAATCCTGCATCATACAAATACTTGCTTGCATTTTCCTTGCTGCCTTCCTTCTCTGACAAGCGTTCATACAACTGATGGAAATTGTTTATATATCCATGGTCAACACCATAGGTAAACATATCAGCATACTTACCAAGCCTTCCGGCAATTTCCTTAAGGTAATTCCTATTGTCGTTACCCTCATCAATATAGTTGCTGCCGTTGTTGTCTGGAATATCTACATTATAGAGAATACCACCAAAATCAACTTTTGAAACCTCAGTCTTTAAATCGCCGACACCTTCCAGTGCGTCCCTTATCTCATCAATAAGAGCTATGTTGTTTGAGAATGTCTTTATAGCATGTTCATTGTTCTCCTTCTTTGCATCATTGAGCATCTTCTCGTATGACTTCCTGCTATTTTCAAGGTCAATCATTAGATACTCCTTCCGGTATAGTTCCTTGTTTCTCACGATGCCGTCAAGAAGAGATTTTGCACCATATACAGATGTGTCTGCCGTGATCTCCTTGCCTGCAAAGTCAACCGTCAGATACTTGCCAGCCATAGTAGCGGCATACCTTCTGCTTGTGTCGCTATTGAATGCTACATAAGTACCCCAGCCGTGAACCTGATGACCTTCGCCCTCTCCCATGTGCGAGTGGTCGAATGCGTCAAAGTCTGCGGCAGAGCCATGGTAGGCAACCATGAGTTCCGTTTTCTCTTCCCGTATTGTTGGATTTGAGAAATCATTCAGTATCTTTGCAACAGATTTAAGTTCTGAACTTGCATCTTCGGGCATGAGGCGGATGAGGCTAACTCCGAAGAGCCAGTTTAGAACTTTTTCTTTTTCAACCCACCTCAATGAGTTTTTAAGTTCTCCTTCTCTAAGCGAAGACAGTCTTTCAAGCTCCCTGTTTGCATCTTTAGGATGAATGCTTCTCACATTGTCTATCTCAGACACGTTGCCATTCTCATCAATCTTTACGGATATTGACAGCTTGCCGCCATTTGCTTCAAGCTCTGTCACAACAACAATGTTGGGTTTATTGTCACCATGCTTATACACAAGCATTGGTTCCTGTATTGCAGAGGCCAATCCCTTAAGGTCATCTGTTGAAAGATTGTGCTTCTTGAGGTGCTTGTTCAAGACGTTAGGCGAAAGGGTAAGCTCTTCTGCATTGATGCCGCAAGCCTTAAGTTTTGCCATTGGCTTGCCAAGGTGTAGAAGTTCGTTCTGCGTCTTGTTCTTAAACCTGTCAAGTTCGCTGTCAAAGCGCTCGCTTGCAGACATCCTTTCAACATCGTCACTGAATGCTTCCTTCTCTGCCTCTTCCTGGCTTACAAGCATCACGTCATCGCCAAGTATGTCAAGCAGCTCATGTGTCACCCACTGCTTGGCATCTGTGTCGTTCTCAAAGGTCTCGTCACCCTGGGCAATCTGAGCCTCGGACCTCGCCCTTTCATATATAGGGTTAGGCTCCATGAGTCCATAGTCCGCAGCAGATACATAGTCACTGATAGGGAAGCCGTCAACGCGGTTCTTCAGGTTGATGACATCAAGAACCCTAACATTGAACTTTCTTGCCTCGTCAGCAATCTTTGATGCCGAGTTGGTATTGATATTGTTACCATAGACCACAAACATACCTGCGCCCATGCGTGTTGCCATGTCAGAAGCATCCTTTGCGATAGCGCTCTCATTACCCTCAATGGTGTCGTATGGCAGATGTATGTTTCCGACAACACCCATGTCATTAGTGATGACAAGCGCACTGATCTTGTTTCTCAATCCCAGACGCTGTGTTGCGATGTATTCTGCGATATCATTTGAGCCGGTGACCCTCTTGCGAACAGTTCCGTTTACGAAGCTGAGTTTATCAAAAGAATATACCTTCTGCTTCTTCTCCTTCTCAGGAGCATCAAGCATATCTGCAATATCCTTGTCGTAACCATTGAATGTTGCATACTGATTCTTGAACGAGTCAATGATGATTCCATCAGCAACCTTGTCACCAAATGCTTTATGGAAAGCTTCAAGCATATACCTGTCCTCACGCGAAGGATTAAGATTTCCGCTTGGATGGTTATGAACCATGAATATCTTGTCCGGGATGATGTCGTTGACAGCCGGAATAATCACACGCAGGTCAACTGAAGTACCAGCAAAGCCTCCTATGCCAAGATGAATGATAGTAGGCTTTCCGTTCTTGACAAGGACAGCGAAGGAATGCTCCACAGCAGAATCCTGTAAAGTCTTGAAGATATAGGCCACATCCTCGTATGTCCTAATCCTGTTGTTTGATGTGAAGCTGTAATGCTTGTTCTCGGTGTACTGAGCTTCCACCAGACAGAACTCATCACCTTCTAATTGACGTAACCCGATTTCGGTTGGTCTATTAACCTTCCGTTGTACTCTATTGGACCCGGCCCTGTTATTAGCGGCTTCTCCTCCTCTATCCGATACGCTTTCGCTTTCTTCTTCCGATTCATGCAGCAAAGATACATATTCTGTTTCTTTTCCGTCTGCTGAAGTGTAAACTACGCCTGGCTCATTAAGCATCACTTTGCCATCCTCACCTACCTGCTCGTCTATGACGTTGAAAAGATTCTCAAATGCTCCGTCAATAGCCGGAATCTCCTCGCCTGCAGGGTATGGGGTATGTTCCCATGCTGCCATATACAAATCTGACTTGTCATAGGTAAGATAGTCTGACGTTCCGCCGTTGGCCTTGATCCTGCGATCAACGAACGACTCGAAGCAGCGTGCAAACAACTCAACCTTTGTGCTCCAATAAGAAGATGCACGGCCCTTATCGAACCAGATGCTGTCATCAACAAGACGTGTAGGGATAGTCTTGGTATTGGTCTCAGTATTTCTTCTCTTCTCAAGCGAAGCCTTTGCCTTCTGCAGCCTATCCATCTGATACCATACATTGTGCATGGTCTTGAACTTGCCGTGTTCTCCAGGCTTTACATCCTTGACAAGCTCAAGGAGCTTCTCTGCTGCTTCACCCTTTGGTGCAAAATTACCTGCGAACTTTCCGGTAGTAGTCCATTCCCACTTGTAGTCGGTGGAGTTCTTCAGCTCCTCTATCAGCCTGTCGTATTCTGCAAGCTGCTCAGGTGTAGGCTTGGTCACTACCTGCTCACGCTGCTTGGTCTTACGATTATACTTGTATCGTGTAAGTCCTCTCTCGAACTGCTCTCTGTAGTACTTGGCCTCGCGGTCAATCTGCTTCAGCATCTTCTCTACCTCAGCCTCAGCGTCACTGACTGCGCTCTCGTTCTCCACCACCTGCTCGGTCATTGCCTTGACGATGGCATCGAACGCTGACAGGATTTCCTTTCTTGCACCACCTCTGTAGCTGCGGCCATTGGTGAGATAATGATCTGTGCTGTGCTTTTCGGCCTTCCTATCCTGCTTGTTGTCCATCATACCGAAGTAGTTGTCCAGGGCATGTGCCCACTCATGGGCAAGCGAGCCCGCACCGTTCATCTTAGTCAGGTTGATGACAGCCCTCGCGTTCTCATAATGTGCAGCACCAGCACCGCGGAATCCTGCATTGCCCGTACCTCTCGCGCCAAACGCAATGCCCAGTTCTCCGTTGAGGCTTATTGCCTTCGGTGATATGCCAAGCACGGCAGCAAGGTCCATGAGGGAATCATATGCTATGTTCAGCACTGACTGACGTTCCTCTGTGCTGAGCCAGTTGCCGAACTCACCGCCACGGAAGCCGAATGTATTCATGAACTGCTCGGTGGTGACGTTCTTGCCCTTCCTGTAGTCCGGCATGTTTGTTCTTGTTACCTCAGTCAGTCCAGGAATATCAAAGTTCTCGCGCTTATGCTCAACAAGTGACCTTGCGCCTTCAGGTGAAGCAAGATATGCTGCTGCCTCCTCCTTGGTATCGAACTCTGCATACTGTACCTCCTTGCCGTTGCTTGCACGTCTGTAGATAATATGCTTTCCCTTGTCGTTAGTGCCGACACGGAAGCCTACAGAATGTGCCTCGAACACAGGAAGAACAGCTTCTGCCTCTTCCATGGAGTTAAACACAACAAGGTTACGCTCGGAGTCAACTACAGGATGGTTTATGACACGCTTGAACATGCCCTTACCCTTCTCTTCCTCCCAGAAGGCTACAAACGGCTTTGTCTCATCATACAAAGGCTTACCCAGAGTGATAACCTCAGACTCCTTTAGAACCATTATCATGTCAGCAGCAGGAATCTTGAATCCCTTCTGCTTCTCAAATTCCGCGATAAGATCCTGCTTATCCTGGGTGTAATTCCTGAACTGGTATTTCTTTCTCCATGCAGGAACATCACTCTTCTTGCCAGTCCTCTTGCGTGTAATAACCTCATCCTTTCTTGCACCGCCAATCTTTTCACCGAAATCTTCCGGACGTTCAGTGATTGGTTCCTCAATGTTTACCGATGCAAGTTGTGCCTTGACTTTCACAGCGTTTGCCTTCACAGCATTTTCGGTCGGATTTTCTGCCAACTCTTCGGTCTTTGACTCAACCTCGGTTGCAGGTCCGTCCGTACCGGTAGGCGGTGTTGTGTTGTCATGCTCATCAATAATCTTTTTGATGACCGGAATGAGTTCGGCATATCTCTTGCTGAGGAGTTCGCTTGATGTGAACTCTTCATAGCGCTTCTTAAGAGAATCAAGCATGTACTGCTCACTCTCGTTGCCGTTATAGTAGTAACCGCCCTTGGTAAGGAAGAATACGGAACGCAGATCATTCACGTTGAGTTCCGGAATGGTCACGTCCTTATTGTTCTTCAGCTCATTCTTTCCTCTTTCGTATTCGGAAACCTGGAAATCGTGAATCTCCTGCAACGCCTGCTGACTGTATGGGTCAAGCATGCTGTCAATCTTATGCTGCAGGCTGACACGCTCATTAATCAGCTCCTCCCTGTTGGCTTCTGCAAAGATGTCGTTACCTACATTCTTGAGTTCCTTACCAATTGCCTCAATGCGGTCACGCATCTCATCAATCTGTGCGTACTGCTTTGCTGTCAGCCCTGCCTCATAGACAAATTCCTGCTTTTCCAGCTTCCACTCCGGCATGGTAGTCACATTGCCGTATGTGTTGGTGCCATCAGCACTAAGGTCATAGTAGAACTTGCCCAAACCGTTAGGAAGGATTCGGATAACCGTCATTTCCTTGCCGTCAACCATGAACCTGTCACCATATCCAAACTTGGCATTGCTCATGTCCTGTGACTTGATTTCGTTCACTACCTTGTTCCAGATTTGGCGCATCTCAGCGTCACTGCCTGGGCCAGGAACATCCCTTCCTCCGTGAGTGTCCATAGGCTCCCAGCCTTCCTCTACAATGTGAGGATTGTGGGTAAGAAGGTTGCGCACACGATTTTCGTATGCCTTTGCACCGCGTGCATCGTTTTCCTTTGATGCAGGCTGCTCTGCTTTGTTCTCTCCGGCAATTATGCCAGCCTCCACAAGAACGTCATTCTTGCGCTCCTTGCTGTGTTCGTAGGTTTCTACGCCATCAACCCATGATGCGTTAGTGTATTCGGAAACGCTGATACGTCCACCTTCAAGCTTCCTGGCTACCACAAGAACATCTGCATCCTTAAGGTAATAGGCAAACGTGCCGTCAGTGCGCTTCTCCATGCCGATGAACCTGTCAAGGACTGGCATGAGCTTTGCACAGGCCTTTGTAGTAGGCTCCATTTCGCTGTAGCGGGAATATTCCGTATCATCACCGACAGTCCTTGCAAGTCTTGGGCCGTATGCTGCTCTTGACTTGGAATCGGTTGCAGGGTTGACACCAGCATGTGCATCAATGACAAACTTCTTTATTTCCTCCTCAACAGCCTTGCTGAACTTGTAAGGAACAGCCTGCTCAATAGCCTTCTGCTGTGCAGCATCAGCCTCGGCATGGCTGACCCCGCTGAGCTCCTGAGCCTTCTTCCTCTTTGCTTCATACTCTGCCTGCCTCTGGGCATATCTGTCTGCGGCATCCTCAAATGCTTTCTTTGCTGTCTCGATCTGCTCCTTGTACTGCGGGTAGAGTGACAGCAGACGTTCGTATGTCTTGGCAATAGCGGCCTTGCCGTCCTGCTTGTTACCCTCATAGTTCATGGCATGGCGGTCTGCTGCACCCTTCAGGTCTCTGTCAATAAACTGATATGAGAACTTGCCAGTGATGGAATAGTACACAGCATCAGCAAAAGCTGTGTCACCGCCCTCAAAGTCACGGATATTGATTCCGTACTTCTTGTCTGCGATGATGTCATCATTGCTGTCAAGACCGTATTCCTCGCGCTTTGCCGCCAGTTTCTTTGCGTCAAGCATCTTGTATGTCTTATACATACGGAAAGCGGTGTCATTGGCAACAGGGCCGTTGTATGCGAGCGCAAAACCGTTAATACACACCTTTGTGGCAAGGTTGTCCATGATTGGCAGACCCTCTTCCGTGAATCCTGTCACCTTATAGAGGCCGCTACCATCTGAATGTGTATAGTAACCTCCAACCTTGAAGCGCTTCTCTCCTGGAACGGAACCAGCAGGCTTCTGCTCCTTTGCTTCGGCCTTCGGTGCATCTGCATTCCCCTTCTTTGTCTCGGCCTTAGTTTCCTTCTTGCCAAGTGAATCCAGCTGCTTCTGCAGTTTCTCGCGCTCCTTCTCAAGTTCTGCGCGTTCATCGGCAGCGAAGATGTCATCAGCAGGGATTCTCGCAATCTTCTCGTTGATGAGAGCAATCCTTGCCTTGATGCCAGCGCCCTTGCTTTCCTTGCGGCTCATTGTGCTTGTGCTTACACCAAGGGCATTTGTCTTTGGCTCAGGACGCTTCTCTTCGGCCTTGAACGCAACATCGGCAGGCATGCTGTATGTTGCATCCGGCTTTGTGTTCTTTTCCACATCAAAGTTGTCTGAATATACAGACTCACCCGACACCCTATGTACAGGTACCGAACCGCCGCCTGTACCATGCTCCCGGTAGAACGTGAACTCATCGTACTGAGGACTGTAGCCTTCGTATTTTATTGTCACCGCGTTCTTGCCCTTGCCAATCGTGGCTGTGCCATACATATCGTTGGCTACCATTGCACGCATAACCTCACCTTCCTTGCCCTCCGGGAACTTGTAGTTCTTGAGATCCTTCGGAAGGAATGGTATCGGCTTGAATACGTCTGTCATGAAGTTGAAGTAATCCTTAATGGATGTCACCACAAGACGGTCACCGTACAGCGCAAGCGAAGTGTTTGGGAACCTTTCTTTATGTGCCAGCGCACGTCTGCCAATCTCCTTTGTCCAGTCTGCGCCCTTCTCGTCAGGAAGGAATGTAGTAAATATGGTGTCTATGTATGCTATCGGCTTTCCGTCAACATCATGTGTTCTCGGCCATTCGTAGTTTCTTCTGGCAGATGTCACGGACTTGTCGATATGCACCTCATTACCGGAAGACACGGTTACACCTTCAAGGTCTTCTGCCTCATCAAGGAACGCATCAATAGCCTTGTCTCGTTCCTCCTTGGTGCTTGTCCAGACGGCATCACCTGTAGGGAACACGGCAAGACCGAACTTGTCGGCTCTGGCTTTCTCCTTTGCTTCAAGCTCAATCTGCTTCTGTGTCTTGTATGCGATGCTCTTTTCCAGGCAGTCAACAGCAAAGTCGTACACATGTTCAATGAGTTCCTTGTACTGCGGATATTTCTTCAGCGCAAGCGGCTTCTTTTGTCTTGTCTTTTCAAGTGCGCGTGTATCACTTTCAATGTCATCAATGTTGCGGAGCCTGCTGCCTTGATAGCATTCTGTTTTTTGAAGCAGTGACTCGATTGCATCTGTTGCGTATCTGTGCCCCTCCAGTGCAAAATGTACGATACGGTCTGCAAGACTGTTGGCATTCTTGTAAATAAAGAAGTCACCCAGCGCTGCCTTCTGCTTGTCAGACATCTTGTCTTGCTCATCCTTGTATGAATCAAAGTTCCAAGCCTTTGCAAGCCTTGCAGCCTCTTTCTTAATGCGCTCACGGAAATGCTCCCATGTTTCTTCGTCTTCCTGCTCCTCTATACGCTGCTGTGCAAGCATGGTCTGTGCTATGGCAGCACCAGCCTCTGCATGTGCTTCCTGCTCCTTCTTGAGATTCTGTGCTGTGGCAATGGCATCCGGCTTCTCTTTGTCGAAGTTGGTAACGTCAAACGCCAGGACGTCATTGTATGAGTCCATTTCTCCCACCATGCCAGAAGCTTCCGGAAGGTCGCGCACTGCATTGTAGAATGATTTGAGGTATGGACGCACCTCATCACCAAGGTCAGCAATCATGCTTGACGCGTAGTTCACGAACTTTCGTGCGCCACGCTCAAGATGATAGACAGCCATTTCGGTACCGATGGCAAGAATCTCTGGATCTATGCCCATGTTCATCTGACCCGTGAGTTTCTTCTTCATGCGGGCCTTCAACTGCGCATACCTCTCATCAGTAACCAGTCTGTTGCCGGAAGGATTGTGGTTCACATCGCTGTGCTCGTTGACTACAGGAGAAATCTGCTCTTCGGTTGCAAATGCTATCTCTTTGCCGGACTTAAGCCTGTAACCATTGTTGTCTGTTCCAGCAGGAATGTAATGGCCGACAATGGTGTATTCCTTGCCATTGAACATGACATTGGAACCCTGCGGATACTTGAATGACTCCCAGCGACTCTTTTGTGGCTCAGTTACACCTTCCTCGCTCTCGGTGTTTTCCACAGCCTGGGCAGGAGTGTTGGCGCTTTCATCTGCCTTCTGCTCCTGCTCGCCAGTCTGTGTGTTGGTATTAGATTGTATGAGTTCTGCGAATGGTACATAGCCATCAGGCAAGTAAGACTGTCTGTCAGCCTTGCTTACTCCACAGCGAGAAAGAAGAATCTCAACCCATTCCTCGCGTTCTTCTGCGGCCTTTCTGATGTTATTTAATGATGCCTGTCTTCTGCGCTCGTTAGCTGCACCTATTGTCGTGATAGTGCTTTCCAGATCTTCGTACTTGCCGCCAGCCTCAACCTTGGTGTTGTTCTTTTTATAGACGCGGCTTGCCCAGTCCTTGTACTCCTTTGCATAGCCAGGAATGTCTGCAAGAATCTTCGCAATAGCCTCACGCACATTGCTTGATGTCGCAAGGGCCGTTGCATACTCATTCCTGCCGTGCTTGGCTTCCTGTGCAAAACTGGCCTTCTCCTCATCAAACTTGCGCTGAACCTCATCAGTTGCATTGCCATTAGAATCAACAAGCACGTTTCGCGGACGAAGATCCTTAACTATTAGACTTGCGAATCCATGACGCTGACGCGGTGCTGGCTTGGAACCTTCAAACTCTGCGTCAACAACATGAATATTGCCATTAGAATCAACAAGCACGTTTCGCGGACGAAGATCCTTAACTATTAGACTTCCGTTTGCATATTCCCCTTTGCCAACCCTTGAGAAGCCAAGTTGACGCATATAATCGTCTATCTGCTCCTCTGTGCATAATTTTGCATTATTAACAAATCGCTGGCGATATACGACATAAGCAGTTCCTTCCCCAAAACTTGCAATTCCAACAAGCTCGTATGCAGATTCTGGGAATAAACTATTGAATAGGGCTACTCTTTGCAGCAAATTTGCTATGCTGCCTCCCGTATGTGACAGATTGTTTACTTTGTAGATATACCCATCTTCCGATAGGTAATTATCATTCTCATCACCAGACTCAAATGGTGTACCGAAATTGGCTGTGGAAAGTTCGTGCCAAACACCTCTTTCCTTTGCCCATTTGATTGCGGCCGCAGCCTGTTCCTGACCGCTCTTGCCTTTTACTTCTCTTTCAAGGCTGAGTGCATCTTCCTGTGACGCTCCACTTCCTCCTGGACGTTCACTGGACCTTGATTCCTCAGATACTCCATTGCCTTCTGTGAGTTCTGACGGTGATATTCGTTGAGATACTGTGTCATCGTTTTGATTTTCTTCTGCAAAGTTATCATTATTATTTTTTCCAGCAACTTCTGCTGACTGAGTTTTGCCCTTTCTTACAAGAGTGATATTTTTTGGGATGTTCTCGCTCCAGGTTGTGCCGTCTTCCTCAAAGTACACATTGATTGCAGGCTGTCCGTTGAAAACAGTCTCCTTGATTTTCGTGATAGTCTTTTCGCCCTTATAGCCACGGACGTTGATAACATCACCAACTGCAAGCTCGTTGCCATCCTTATCTTTTGCAACATTCTCTTGTTTATTTGAAGCAGCACCATTACCTTTGCTGTCAGAATCATCACGAGCAGAAAGGGGACTGCCGGATACTGATGTATGACTGATGGTGGAACGCCCGCCCACCGATGATTTTTTCTCAATATCCTTCTTGTTCTTGTATGGCTCAGCTTTTTCATTCCAGAAGAATGATTTGTGCATTACTATTTTCCCTCCCTCATTATACATTCTGATAACAACAGCGTAACCTTTACCAATCATTTTGGTGAATGCTACACTACCATTGCTCAGGTCTTTCACATGGTCTGGATTGTTCAGAACATCTTGTATCAGGTTGTAATCCTCATGATCAACTTCCGGATGGTGATTAACAGCATGGTCTATAAAATAGCCTTTACCGCAGTATATCCTGTTGTCTTTGAGTGTTCCACCAAACAAAGATTGCATCCAGTCAGATGGTATATATGCAATAGGTTCAAGCTTGGCACCAAACTTTGCCACGATATCCTTTAATTCCCTTGCTTCTGCCCATTCCAAATCAGGATCGTTAAGCCAATCCTGCATTCTCTTCTGCATTTCCTTGGTATGGGCACCATCTTCAAACGATGTCTCTTCTGATTCATTCTGCTGGCTCGCATGCTTGGCATTGTAATAGTCTGCGGCCTCGGAATAGAGGATGAAGTCCACACCTGGGAACATGGCAGACAGCTCTGCCTTGAGCTTGCTTGCCACCTCAAAACCTGGAGCGTCCTCTTCGTTGAAGGACATATCATTTATGAGGACGGTAGCAATACCGTTCTCATTTAGTGTCTCTCCCTCGTTTGCTGCTATGATGAACAGGCCGTCCCTGTATGCAGAGCCGGACCCTGTACCCATTGCAGCAGCTGCTGCCCTTGTATTCTCGTCAGCACCAAGAGGTGCAGTATAGAGTGCTGTACGGTCGTGTGAGATACCGTTGGTAAGAAGTTCAACAAGACGTGCAAGCGGATTATCCTTGGCCAATCCATGAGCATCAATGCCTACCGTCCAGTCAGGAAGGTTGTCAAGATACAGCGTACCCTCAAACTTCGCTGTGGCATCATGGATTGTTTTCTTTGCCCTTTCAACGGTAAGGCCAATCTTGCTGAGTATGTTCCTCGCAAGATTCTCAAACTTGTTTACTTGCTCTGCTGGCTCATCCACCACGTCAGGACTGCCCGGAGCTGTGTCTGCTTGTCCTTGCTCTTGAGTTCCTGCGGTGTTATCAGCTTCTGCTGTGATGCCCAGTTCAGTGCCTCTGCCACTATCTGCGGCTTGTTCTCCTGCGCTTTCCACCACTCCTGGAACTGCGCTTTCCTCGTCTGCATTGTTTTCAGATCCATATAATGCGTTATAGTATTCGTTAATTTCATTGGCAGGTATCTCCACAAAGACACCGCCATTCAGTATTGCCTCCTCAAAGATGGTATATTCTTCCCAATTCTCAAAGCCGTAAGCCTGTGCGAATGCGTCCTGTGCATTCTGCTCATCGGCTACTGTCTGTGACTGCATGCGTCCCAATTCGCGCTGACGTGCATCGTAGAGACCACGGACAGCGGCATAAGGAGAGTTGTTGCCAAGCACCTCATCAAGGATGTGGTCAAGTATCTCTGATACCGATGTCATGCCCTGCATGTACTCCGGCATGTTGTTGTATATGCTTTCGGCCACCTCTTCCGGGTACAGACCGCCCTTGTCGCGGTTGGCAAGCCATGAAATACGCTTCTTTCGCTCTTCCTCGGAGTCGCTGATGGTGTGCGCACCAAGTCCCTTAGTGCCGTTTGTGGCGTTGCCCCAAACGAACTTGTAAGAAGGAAGGGAACGTGTCACATACTCTGTCCATGACATAGGTTCGCCAAGCTGTGCATCAATCTCTTCAAGCGAAAGATCAGAAGAGTCTGCCTCCATGTCTATGTTACTGTCAGGTATGTTGATATTCTGCTGCTGAGCAACAGGCTTGTTGTAGCCGTCAATGATAGCCTGCAACTTGTCAATGCGCTGCTGGAGCTGGTCCTTCTCTGCAATGAGTTCCTTGCGCTCCTTGAAGTCAAGCGTCTTGTTGAACTTCTTCTCATTGTCAGCAACAGCTTTCTGCAGGGTGTTTATGACAAGGGCAATGTA
Organism: Bacteroidaceae bacterium; assembly: GCA_045597745.1. Lineage (GTDB taxonomy): Bacteria > Bacteroidota > Bacteroidia > Bacteroidales > Bacteroidaceae > Minthosoma. The sequence goes on from JAZLKQ010000528.1 coordinate 36,318, forward strand.
GTTCTTTGAGTCCTCACCACCATCACCCTTCTGCTCATCGTTCCATGCGGCCCAGCCTTCCGGGTTCATGTTCCAGAACTGTTCTTCATTGACAGAGCCATCAGCATCAAGAGGAATAAGGTTGCCGTCCTTGTCCCTTGGACGGCCGTCATCTTCAACATCAGGCTTGGCAAGCTCATCAGCCTGCTCCTCAACGGCATCCTCTGTAGTCTCTTCAACGGCTTTGTTGGCCTCAATCAGTCCTGCAACCTCCGGCATTGTCAGCACAAGACGGATAGGACGGCCAAACTCATCCTTTGCATAGACCTGCAGGTACAGATCACCAATCTCATTGCTTACCCATTCACCAGTGCCGGTTATCTCATACGGCTGTCCCTCATGGTCAATCTTGGCAGACACTACAGTGGAACGGAAGTCCTGACGTATGTTCTCAAGCTCCATTTCATGCTTGACCTCTGCTGCATCCATCTGCTCATCGGTCATGACGTTGATAGGTGTGCCAAGTGCAGCGGCCGCAACTTCAAGTGAAATATTTTCTGTATTGCCATTGGCATACTTGACAACATAGCCTCCAGGATACTCTGTCTGTATTTCGCACATCTTCGGCTCCTCAACGGTACCAAGGTTGAGCTGGACACCTGGCCCAAGGTTCTTCATTGCCTCTTCGCGCTGTGCCTGTTCGTCAGACTGCATACGCTGTGCCTGGAGTTCTGCCTTGTGTTCCTTGATATAGTTATCAATGTAGGCATCATTGTCCATTGCTCCATGATCAACAATTGAGCCGTCTTCTATGCCGTGCTGCAGCATGTCATCATCAACGAAGTGCTTTGTGCCATCCTCACAGATGACAGCACCATCAGCAGACTGGTAGAATCCGCGTGTCACCTTGCCGTTCTTGCCGACAAAGTCTATCTGGTGTATCTGCGGCTTTTCCTTGGTCTCATCAAGGTATTCGTATGACTCACCGCCTACGATGTTGCTTACCTCGCCATACGCCTGTTCGCGCTCAATATTGTGTATTTCCTCTTCCATGGCCTGACCCATTTCGTTCATTGCCATGCCATGAGCGAGATCCAGGAGCTTTCTATATTCCTTCTCATCCTTGCAGAGTGAAGCATAAGGAGCAAGCGCACGACCAATGTCCTCCGGTGTTGCAAAGCGCTTGTTGAAGAGTTCTGCAAGTTCCTCTCTTGTACCTTCCGGATCTGCGCTGTTACCTACGAGTATATCAGACATCTGTGCCACGTTGCTTGCGTACTGCTTGCTCATGGCTCTCATCTTGCGTATCTGTGTTGCTCCACTGATGCCTGTCATAAGACCGAACGAAGCAGCCATTTCAAGCTGTGATTCCCATGCTGTGCGCCTTGCACGCTGTGCATCTGTCAGGCCATCCTCGCCAACCGTAGTGTTGTCATAGCGCACACCAGCAAGGAAAATGTCACCACCAAACTTGCCGAACTCCTTGCCGGACATGATGTCAATGCCTGGAAGGTAGCTTGCACCTACCCTTGCTGCATTGCCAATCCATTCCTCGCCCATTTCGCCAAGGAAGCCATTGAAGCCCATTTCCTTCATGAGCTGCACACCTCTTGCTGATGCTGCCCACTTGCCCATCTGATGCAGTGATACACCGCCCAGTGTTATGCCACCAGCAGCCTTGTCTATGCCTTTACCTACACCGCGCAGTATGCCGTTCAGTGACGCATCAACAGCGCCACCCATGCCCTCTGACCATACCTCTATGATAGCGTCAAGACCGCCAGAGATTATTGCGCGACCTGTGCCAAGCAGTTCTCCATCATCGGTGATGGTGTTCATGTTCTCAATGACGGTGTTCCATGATGCAGGCTGTAAAGCAACCTTGGACACAGCTTCAGTGATAGGCTTCTCAACATACCTGTATAGTCCTGCCTGTGTCTTGGTCATTTTTGAAACACGGTCAGCCATTGCAACCTCATCCTGTATTGATGTCATGAGTTCACGCGACAGCCATTTTACCATTGCGTTCTCCGACTTGCTCAGTGCCGCACCGATGCCCTTTGTCACTGCACCACTCAGCCAGAACTGAGCCATGAACGCGAGCGATTCCGTTGCGCCCTGTCCGGCAGAATAGCCCATAGACAAGTCATCTGCACGTCTGGCCTGTGCCAGCTGCATTGCAGTGAATGATTTGAGAAGAGCAGCCTCTGAAGGTGTCAGTATCCTGTCAATGTCATCAGGAGTAATCTCGTTGAGGTTGACAAGAGATTCCTGGAGCTTCTTATATACCTTGTGAACGCCACGCGCTTCTGCCGCGTCACTCAGGTTCATGGTAAGCAGTCCAAGATCCATGGCATCCCTCATGCCTTTCCAGTAGTTGACAAGGCCGTTGCTGTCATCGTACTTGCTTGGTGCTTCCCACATCTTACGCGCATCGTCCATCATGCGGTAAGCCTTGCGGTAGTTGCTCTTCGCGTCCTCACGTCCCTTGTTGGTGGACTCATCAGCCATGCGCTGATACTCCTCTGCCGTGTGTGCTGCATTGCGGGCATTCCAGGCATAATCCTCGCCAACAGTAGGGATGGAATAATAGTCACGTCTAAGGCCTTCACGTTCCTTGACAAGGTCATTGTAACGTCTTATCATGTCGTAGCCAGCCTGTGAAGGCGCACTCTGATTTGTCTTGATGTCCTTCAACAGCTGATCATATTCCTGCTGATGTGATTTGAGCCAACCGCCACGCTCAGCGTCATCCTCAAACTCTCCCATCCGCTGGAATGCTTCAAGCTCCTTGCCACGGAAATAGTTGCCGCGCTCATCGTTCACTACTTTCACGGTTGCATCAGGATGCTCCTTGTAGAGCTGGTCCTTCTTGGCCATGAACTTATCGTAACCGACAGACACACCCTGCTTGGCTCCGGCAAACTGCACTACAAACGAAGACTGCTTGTCAATGTTGTCACTGACAAGCGGGTCGTAGTCAAATACCTGCTGAACTGTTGCGTTAGGATGTTCCTTGTAAAGCTGGTCCTTCTTGGCGTTGTAGGCATCTTCATCTACGAATACACCCTGCTTTGCGCCTTCAAACTGGACATAATACTGCTTCTTGTTATCCATGTATGATGTATGTGTGTGTGTTGTTTATATGATTACAGACCGTAAAAGGTTTTTGCTCCTGCTGTCTGGTCAACTGTCCCATCTGCACTGACTCCACTCATTCCATAAGCCGAAGAAGCCACTTTGCTGAGAAGTTCGGCAGACTTGTTTACATAAGGAAGCAGTTTATGACCCGCCTCGCTTGCAGTCATCTTGCCATTGTCAACGTCGTCGAGTATGTTTTTCACCTTTGCCATATCCGTACCGTCAAGGTCAGCCACATTACCAATGTGTGAGTATATGTTTGCATATAGCGACTCCGGCTTGATGTCCATGACTTGACGCTGACCGCCATTGGCATCACCTTCTATTGTGATTCTGATACTTGAAGATGAACCGCCACCACCTTCAACAGAAGCCTTTACCCTGCCGTTGGCAGCAGCACGTTCCATTGCCAGCGACTCATCGTAGCGATAGCCGCCAGGAGCTGATGCGTCCGGCACAAAGCCATTGGCCAGCATGGACGCATCCTTGCTTGATTTAGCCATGCTTTCCTGCTGTTCGGCACCGATACCCTGCATTGTCGCGCTCATCTGTGTCTTGTTGATGTCTGTCTGTGCGCCGTAAGCCTCCTTTGCTATGCCCAGTCTGCCGTTTGCCTGTTTGTCAGCAGCAGAGATCTTGAGCTGTGCCAGGTTGGTAGTGTTACCCTGACGCAGTTGTGCAAGGTGCATCTGTGCCTGTGCTTGCTTATCCTTGATAGCATCAAGACGTGACTGCCTATGCTTGCGGTTTGCGTCTGCCTCTCGCATCCAGTTCTGTGTCATGCCCTGATACTGCTGATTGCTTGCACCCCTTGCCACTCCTGCAAGGTTGGCAATAGCCGTAGCCATTTCTGTAGCTGCGGCCCATGTATTGCGCTTGGTCTCGGCATTGGTCAGGATATCATTCTCCTTTTGCGCGTTCTGCAAATCCTGATTGCGCTGATTAACGATGTTATAGAACGATGCCTCGGCCTGTTGGTTGGCATTGTTAATTACATCTATCTGCTCTTGTGTTTGCTGATTCTGCTCATCAAGAGCCTGCTGTGCTTGCTGTATGTACTGACCGGAAGCGGCTTGCTGCTGCTGTGCATACTTGTCAGCCTCATCCTGGTAATTCTTCTTTACACCCATCAGTTATTCTCCTTTTGAAGTTTCAGACGTTCAATCTCTGCCTGTGCCGCCTGATCCTGACGCGCACCGATATAGTTGACACCAGCCGCAACACCCTGCCCTGCTGCCTGTGCTATTGCCGCACCCTGCTGTGCATGCATTTGTGCCTGCTGCTGTGCAAGAGCATTGTCAGTCTGCTGATATCTCTGCTCAACACCTTCCTTGTAGCTCTCGGCATTAGCGGCTATGTTGCTTGTTGTCTCTGCCACGGAATCTGCGGCCTGCTGCTTCTGCATTGCTACCGATGCATCAGTGCCACCAGCAACAGCATTAGTTGCCCTTGCCGTCTTAAGGCCGTTCTGCAACAGCTCTCTCTGCTTGTTGATTGCAGCCTTTGAATCTGCTCTCTCGGTGTAGTCCTGATTCATGCGTATGTTGTACCATGCCTCGTTCTTTGCCCTCTGATTACTGATTAACCTGCGTGCCCTGTCATTCTCACGCTTGCTCTGTATTGCGCCATAGATAGCACTGCCAAGAGCAACAGCGCCACCAATAGCGCCACCCTGCAAATTGCTTACTGCCTGCTTTATCAAATCCTCTGCCATGATGATATTTCCTTGTGGCTGCGAAATAAATGCAGGCATCTTTCTCTGTTGGTCTATCTTAGCCTTACGCAGGTCATGTTATTCTGGTGTTATCCTGTGTTATTATTACATAGGTGATGCACACTTAACACAGCAAGTAGAAAATTATCTATTGGTACACATTTTCAAGTGGTGGTCTCGGATTTTCTCGGGAAAACACTTTAGCACCTGTATCTATTGGTAGAATTTTACTGAAAAGGCGAATAAAAGGGCGAATAAGCACACACGCGCACATAAAAGCAATGCCCACCCTCACGGGCAGGCATTACCAACGAATTTAAAAACATAAAACTTATATGACTATTTCACAGTATCAGATTATCCTTCTTCTGATAGGGCATCAAGTTCCTCCTTGAAGCCCTTATGCTCTATATCAGCCTTAACCTCAACAGAAGCCAGCTTAGGCAAGACGTAAGGCACCAGGTCTTTCATTATCCTTGCTCTTTCTGCCGGATCCATGTCTTTGAGGTCTTCTGCAAGGGAGAACTCCGCTCCCTCACCTCCGTTTATGTACCCCTCAACCACAGGCGCAAGTATGTTGCGCATCTCCCTTGTGGTCTTGTTAGGTGTGTTTGGTTTGCGCCCAGCACCTGCCGGACGTTTGTCTCCTTTCTTGAATGGCATCAGAAATATCTCTTTTTAGGGCCAAAAGGCTGCATAGGCCTCTTGACCACGTTGGTTGAACGTAAGTTGTTTGTTATCTCATTCTCCAGGTCCTTGAGCTGCTTTTCGTACTCGCGGCTCTGCTGCATGCCCATGCCGGCCCCGTACCAGTCAAACAGCGCACCATACACCAGGTATCTGTGTATGTATGTGGCAACAGCCTTAAGCAGCGCATCCTTGAAGGTTGCATCAAGTATGAACTTGTATATTATCTTGCCGTCCAGAACCTGCTCGTTCCCGGCAACGTGTATCTCTACGTCATCGGCCAGGGCAAACGAAAGGAGTTGGCGCAGCTTTGCATCACGGAACTCTATGTTGCGCGAAAGAATGTGACCGTCCAGATCCTCCGTAGAATCACTTGACATCGCATTCTCTACTTTCGGCTGTGGGACACTTGATGCTTCCGCAAACTTGTACGTCAAAGCGTCAATATCCTTATATAGCTCATCCTTTATGATGCAAATTACGCGCTCCTTCTTTTCTTCTGTATCGTATATCATACCTGTGGCGGCTCCTTGGTGTATATCAGTTCATCTATCTCATTGCCTATCTCTATTGCCCGTAGGCTCCTGTTCTTGCTCATTTCTCCCTGCCCCACGTTAGCGTAGTGACGTGTCAGTATCAGGTTAACCAGAAACTCCTGCATCTTGTCGCACAGAGACACGACCTTGTTTGCTGCACGTCTCTCTGACATCTGAAGCTGGAACACGATACTCTCCGGCATCGCCACCATAAGGTTGTCGGCAGTCGCTGGCACCGCGTCAATCACCACCGCACGTTTCAGCACGCGATGCATGACGCGCTTGAGGCTTCCCACGGCATACGTCAGTTCACGGTATATCTCTTCCCGGTTGTTAGTGCCTACCTCGGCAGAATAGCGCACGTCAGGATCCTGTATGCCTGCTGCCTCCTGACGGCTCAGCCTCTCCAGCTCGCGGAAGATTTTATCTGTGTATAGTGTTATCTCCATATCACAACTCACTTGTTATTGTCCTGCGTGTAAGCAGCAGATTCTTTGCCTTGGCAAGCAAGGCCGTACTCTTGTCTGCATACTCCTGCACCTTGGCTTCGTACTTCTCCGCACACCAGTATGCTACCACGCTCATGATTATGTAGTCATCAATGACTGGCTTTGCCATGGCCTCCGTCCCCTTGTCCAGGTCTGGAAGGTAAAGACCGAATCCGTCACGATACAGGTCAAACGGACGTTCCGGTCCGGCACCTGTATAGGTCAGGACTATGTCGGTGTCTCCGATATGCAGATGATATATAGGGTCTGCCTTTGGCGGCTGTACGATATACAGCTCACCACCGGACAAAGTACCGTCCGCATTGAGAACCTTGCTTCCCTGGGCAGGATTAGGCGACGTTGTGAAATACTGCCTGTTGTTATCTCCCTGCCATCTGTACCACAGCAGAGGAGTGACATACCGCGCCATGGACATGACGAAAGTGCTGACGGCATTGTCCACCATCAGCTGCAATGTTTCCTTGTCCCTTGACGTGATTGCTATGCCGTCATACAGTAGGTTGCCGTCCTTGTCCACGGCATTAGCCGCAAGGCGTGACACCTCGCGCTTTATCCCTTCCTGTATCAGAGTATCATCGATGATATATTCCATGGCCGCGAAAATATGCAAGCCATGGAACGCTGTAAGTCTATCTTAGCCTATTTGAGGTATCAGCTCTGCCGCCTCGCGCTTCTTCTTGTCCACCACCTTTGCGTAAATCTGCGTAGTGTTTACGTTAGAGTGTCCCAGCAGCCTTGATACGGTGTATATGTCTGCTCCGTATGTTATGAGCAATGTCGCGTATGTGTGACGTGCGCAGTGAAATGTTATGTGCTTATTGATGCCTGCCCTCTTCACCCATGTGGCCAGCACCTCGCCCAAAGCATTACGGTTGAACGCGCGGAAAACGTTCTTCATATACGGATTGCGTTTCGGAAGCCATGCTATAGCATTTTCCGTCAGTGGCACCTGCACCATCCTCTTTGTCTTGACCTGCACCTTCTCCACCATCATGCCGTTCTCATCCTGCTTTATCTCTTCCCACGTCAGAGTCTCCAGGTCTATGAGACGGAGTCCCGTGAAGCATGAGACAAGAAACATGTTCTTGACAAGAGACTGACAAGGAGTTGCCATAAGCTTCTTCACCTCATCAAGCGTGAGAAATTCACGCTTTACCTCTTCCATTTCCGGCTTTTCCTTTCTTGCCAGCTTGCTTGCTGGGTTGATGTCAAGAAGATCTTCGCGCACCGCAGCACTGAGCAGGGTGACAATGGTGAAAAAGTATGTGTAGCATGTGTTCACACTATACTTGCCCGTCCTCTGTAATGAACGTGAGAATTCCCTCAACCATGCACCATCTATCTCATCAAGGTACAACTTGCCCACGAACTTCTTTACCTTTGCATACCCCTCTGCGCGTGAGTGACTGCCACGACTCTCATACTCCGCGACCTTTTCATCTATGTAATCCGAAAACAACTTGCGCTGTCTCTTCGGCTTTATTCCGGCCATACCGTTCTGGAGATCTATAGTGCGCTGTGCCTTGATGGTCATTGCCGCCTTCATGGTCTCCTGGTTCTGTATCTTGTCCAGCTTTGTCTTCTCTGCAACAAGGTACATCTTAAGATATTCCTTGCGTCTTACACCATTGATGCTGTAATCAAGATACAAGCTCTGTCCCTCGCGCATCGGCTTCTTCCTGAGTGTTACAAGCTCCTTCATAATGAGGTACAAAAAAGGGACAAATAATTAGGAAAATGTGGGAAATAGGCGGGAATTAAACGGGTAATTCCGTCCCTTCTAACACCATTTGTACCATACTCAAAAGACACTATGTCAGTCATTTGGATAGTCATTTTACACGTTTTGCTTCTGAACATATTTACTTATATTTATATTGTATTTATATTACTAATCTATAATCTTTTATCGTGTTTTCTACAACCCCACCCAGGGCCACTCAAGGGACTAAAAGGCATTCTGGTACAAGAACACATCTGCTTCATGGGTGCCATGGTACAGATATGGCTTGCCGTTGCTATGTTTGTACTTCACATTTATCAGAAGATATTCCCCGGACAGAGATATTACATTCTGGGAATGCAGGAACTCAATGATGTTCTGCGCTATCACAAGGAAGCGGAACCTACCCACATCCTCACGCAGTGCAATCACATAGACAACGTTGTGCTGACGGTTGTTGTCAAACGAAGCCTTGCTTATCTTTACACTTGCCTTAAGATTCTGATCCAGGTGTGTAGTCTTCACCTGGACAAAGGTGAACTTGTTATCCTTGCTGGCAACAATATCTATCCCCTCATCCACCGTCATGAGCGTTGCGTTATATCCTCTCATCAGATACTCCGTCATGACAGCATACTCTCCTGCCCTGCCTATGAAATTGGTATCCTTTCCGCTGCCGCTATTACCGACTGGCGGTTCTGGAAGTTCCGCTTCCATCTTTGTCCTATATACACCCCTTTTGCACGAAACACTACTATCAGGGTCAGCAGACAGTTGGTAAAGAGCATCCTTTATTACCTTGATGTATTCTTTTCTTTCCTTCTCATCCTTGCCCTTGTTGAACAGCTCTCCCTGGGGAGCAAGCTTTCCAATTATCTGCTCCCTTGTCAGCCCCTTTGAGTCTGTCTTCTCAAGGATGCGTTCAATATCCTTTATGACTACTTCTATGCTTGGAATCATTTCACCACGCTTATTTCTGCCCTTGCTCCTCCTCCCTGGTTCCTACTCATGTCCAGAAAGGAGTCAAAGAGCTTATGATAATCCTTCTTCGCGCCAAGCAACTCCTTGCGCAGGTTCTCAACCTCTTTCAGGAGTGTGCCGTTATTCTCAACCAACTTGTAGTTGTTCTCTATCAGCTGATCACGGGAATGTTCCAAGCTTGTCAGGTGCTTGTCGTATATCTCCATCATGTCCTTGCACGTTCCCTGCAACTTCTCAACAATCTCGTTAGTACGGTCTATCCGGGCTTCCGATTCTTTCAGCATCGTCAGGAATGTAGGTTGCAATCCCAAGACAACGCCTTGTATAACCCTTTTAACATCTTCATCATTCATGACCTAACTTCTTTATCAAGTCCTGTATCATGTTCCAGTACTGCTCGCACCTTGCTTCGGACTGCTCACACCTTGCCTCGGACTGCTTCAACAGGGACTCAAGATGCTCAATCTTTATCTTGTAAGCTTCCTCATTACCACCTATTTTAATAGAGGCTGTGTTTGCGATGCCGTGCGCAGACGCAGACATAGTCATACCATCCTGCAACATTGATGTGTCCCAGCCGTTTTCGTTTTCAAGAATCTTACGCAAGTTGTCTTCCGACGGATTGTTTACTCCATTAACCATTCTTGATACTGATGGCTCTGTTACACCTAAATATGCAGCCAATTCCTTCTGCTTAATTCCGTTTTTTCTCAAAAATTCTTTAATTCTACTCATAATTTCTTCTCAACTTGTTTGTAACTTACGTAAGTTACGTTATCTTTGCGGTTGTCAAAGGCCTCAACATCCAACCTTCAAAACCTTTGACACCGAAAGACAAAATGCAAAGTAACGATTTAAACTTGATTGACGCAAGGACTTTCCCCGAAATTTACAAGTCCATGCCTGCTGCAATGCAGCGAACAATGCGCGAACAATTGTCGCATCAGATGAACGTGACACGCGCAACAGTTTACAACTGGGCTAATGGTACCACCACCCCACCGTATGATGACATCAAGAAGAAGGTTCAGCAGATCCTGCAAAAGAACTTCGGCATCAACGCTAACTTCCAATCTTTATTCCCGAAGAAATGAAACCTTTCTGTGTCATGTCGGCCGTTATCGGCTCTCTATTCAACTCGCAGTTTTACTATTTCGACACCATCCTTGAAGCCAGGCAGAAGCAGGCAGAACTACTTGTCACACTCCCGGCCAAGTATGAGGTTGAGATTTATCACACCGACCCATGGAAGAAATACAAGCGCAACTTAGTGAAATTAAGAAGCTGACCTTGCTTGCCGCAAAGAACGTGCTTTCCGTGGCCGACCTTGCCTTGCTGCTTGACCGCTCTCCCAAGACCATATACAACAGCCTTGATGAGATACCGCACTACCGCAACGGCAAAGGCATCTGGTTCAAGCGCAGCGAGATTGAGGCATGGCAGTGTCAAGTAAAATGCTCCCCAAAGACAATACGAAGATGAAAACAACAATGACTATAACCTGCAAAGCAGAATTTGCCAACTACATCAAGACATGCCTGGGTTTCATCGGCTCCGGTACATACTCCTACGATGAGCTTACACACACTTTTAGGATGAACGTGTCACCGCACCACAAGGCGATGCTGCGTGACTTTATCCTTGATATCCTCAGACACGACCCGCAGGTCACAGAGAAGCCGGAGAAGATCGTGCATTTCAACCTGTGCGCAGAGAACATCACACTATCGGAATCAATAGCACTGGCACAATGAAGAAGATTATCAACACCGCACTCGTCCTACTCTTCCTCGCAGGCGCATACGTCTGCTGTTTTGACAAGGCAGGCAAGGCACAGATGGTTTACAACATGGCATTCATGTGGGGATATATCCCTCTCATGTGTGGAGTAATCATGACCAACAAAACAAAGTAACGCAATATGAGCAACCTGAAAGAATTTAACCTGGCAATAGGTCAGGAAAGAACCAAGGACTACCTCAAGGGTATGCTTGGCAGTGAGAAGAAACGCGACTCTTTTGTCACAACCCTTACGGCTGCTGTCAGCGATGACAAGCTCTTGCAGAAATGCGACCCCATGAGCATCATGTATGCAGCACTCAAGGCCACCGCCCTTGACCTGCCGATAGACAAGAATCTCGGTTATGCCGCCCTGATCCCATACAAGGACAACGAGAGCGACAAAGAAGTAGCGCAGTTCCAGATCATGCGCAACGGATGGATAGAGCTGGCACAGCGAAGCGGCAAGATACGCACCATCGTGAACGAAGTTGTCCATGAAGGCGAGCTTGTCAGCAAGAACAAGTTCACAGGCGAATACATCTTTGATGAAGACAAGCGCACATCTGACAAGGTTATCGGCTACATGGCTTACGTCTATACCACCGACGGGTTCCAGAAGACAATCTATTGGGACGAGAAAAAATGCCGCCAGCATGCAAAGACCTACTCCAAGACCTACAAGAAGGGCAAAGGACTCTGGGTTACAAATTTTGATGCCATGGCTCTGAAGACGGTGCTGAAGCATCTTATCACCAAGTATGTGCCAAAATCGGCCGCTATGCTTGAGGCTATCCGCACAGACCAGGCTGTACTCGGTGAAGACCTTGCACCCAAGTACATTGACAACCCTGTTGAGTACACGGAAGCGCAGGACGTGACCGATGAGACACCGGCATACAACGACCTGGTTGAGGAGAAGAAGGAAGAACTGCGCCAGCGTCAGAACACAGCACCTGAACTGCCATGAACAAGTACAGCAGTTATTCCGCAGACCAGTTAGAGGAACTCTTCTCCAACTATCTGATAGACTCCTGGAGCTACAGCAAGGTAAGCACCTTTGCACGTAATGAGAAAGCATTTGAAATGCTCTACATCTACTGCGAGAAGGAACGCCGTTCAGTGTCATCCATTGCTGGAAACGCCTATCATGAAGCGCTGAAAGCCTACTTTGAGAACTGGACAGCCGTAATAGGCAGCAACCAGAACATCGTGTCCATGACAGAGCTGGCCTATCAGTACATTGATGAGATCCCGGCTAACGACTGGCGTCTGTCCGACAAGTTCCCTACGGTTGACGCAGCAAGAGAGGAAGCCACAAAGCTTGCAACCGCCCTCATAACGAACTTCCTTGCCGAAGCAGACATCTATACGCATGACCTTGCAAAAGTCCTGTCAGTAGAAGTCAAGGAATCAGCATGGGTAGTGTGCAACGGTGTTGACATACCTCTGCCTCTGCATTACATTGCAGACCTTGTGGCTGAGACCTTTGACGGCAAGACCATCGTAATAGACCACAAGAGCAAGTCAGCCTACACCCCTGCCGATGAGATTGCACTTACCCACGGACAGCAGGCAATCACCTACGTCCTGGGATATGAAGCAACCAACCCAGGAAGCAAGGTTGATGAAGTCTGGTTCATTGAGAACAAGGCAAGCAAGAACCGCGACAAGTCAGCACAGCTCCGCAAGCACGTCATCACCATGGACGATGACACACGCAAGCTGTATGAGTACTATCTGTATGAGCCACTGAAGCGCATGCTGTCAGCAGTCTCTAACCCCGATTATTCTTATCTCATCAACAACACCGACAACCTTACGGACAAGGCTGCTCTCTATGAGTTCTCTGCCCGTACACTCATTGCCGAGGTTGATGACTTCAACGTACCGGACGGAAAGAAAGAGGCCATTGCCCGCAGACTCCGCAAGATCAAGGACTCCAGCATGGCCATGATTTCCCCGAAGGTTATCTCAACGTTCCGCAAGAACGCTGCATCATTCATCACTTTTGACTACACGAACACGAATATGACAAACACAGAGAAGATTGAACACGCTTTCCGTTCATTCGGCAAGCAAGTGCAGGTGGCCCATGAGATTGAAGGCTTCTCCTGCAACACATACCTGTGCCAGGTTGCCGCCGGAGTGCAGCTTGGTTCCCTCAATTCATACGTCAAGGACATTGCATACGCTCTTGATGTACCTACGGTACGCATCGCCCGGGAACTTGTCATGTATGACGGCAAGTCCTATCTGAGCATTGAGGTCAACAAGAAGAACACCGAGACCCTGCTGTGGGACAACGGCTATGCACATGACAAGGTTATCCCTGTCGGCCTGAACAACTTCCGTCAGCCCGTAGAATGGAACCTTGACAACCACTCCACACCACACGTCCTTGTCTGTGGCGCTACTGGCTCCGGCAAGTCCGTCATGGTACGTTCATCAATCCGCTACGCGCAGTACATCGGAGTCCAGGACATCATAATCCTTGACCCAAAGTATGAGTTCTGCGACATTGAAGGTGACAGCAATTGTGAAATCCGCGTCTATAACGACATCCGCGACATTGAGACCGCCCTTGAAGGCATGGTAGCAACCATGAACGAAAGGGTACGCAACAAGGAGAAGAAGCTTACGCTTGTAGTCTTTGATGAGTTTGCCGATGCTCAGGACCAGTCCAAGGAACTGCACCGCAAGGATAAGGACTACCCTACAATGCCGATGGAGGTATCATTCAAGATGCTCCTTCAGAAAGGACGTTCATGCGGTTTCCGCTTCCTTGCCGCTACACAGCGAGCAGACACCAAGACCATATCAGGCAGCACCAAGGTCAACTTCCCGGTGCAGATCTGCTTCCGCGTACCAAAGGCAATTGACTCAAAGGTTGTCATTGATGAGGAAGGAGCCAACGGCCTTGCAGGTAAGGGTGACGGACTGATGAAGTCACCGGAGTATCTTGACCAGCTTGTACGATTCCAGGGATTCTATTGCGAAGAGTGATATGGAAGTCAAGGGATTCGTATTCTACAAATCATTCCTCACGGCAATTACTATGCTGCCGGAAGACTGTCAACTCCAGATGTTCAAGGCTATATGCGACTATGGCCTTGAGCATATTGAGCCGCAGTTTACAGGAAACCATGCGCAGTTTCTTGTTGCGCTATGGGTAAGCATTCAGCCACAATTGGACGCAAACTATGACAGGTTCTTGAATGGCTGCAAAGGTGGCGCTCCGCTTGGTAATCAGAACGCAAGAAAACAACCTAAAACAACTCAAAACAACCCCAAAACAACTAAAACAACAGAAACAACCGAAAACAACCAAAAACAACCTAAAGATAAAGTAAAAGAGAAAGAGAAAGAAAAAGAAAAAGCAAAAGAGAATGATTCTTTTTATTCTTCTTCTTTTCCTCCTTTGTCGGAAACTCCGAAGAAAGAAGAACAACAAAAAAAAGATTTTCTTCTTCAGATCCAGGAAACATTCTTCTTCCGCAACTACCAGACGCCAAGCAAGGAGGTGCAGGATTTCCTTTCGTACAACAACCTTGGTGACCGCACCTGGGAGACCATGACAGCCGCACAGCGCAACGCAGCACTGCAACGATGGACGCAGAAGCCGCCACAAAAGCCGCGCTTCACCGATGAGCAACTGGCCATGTGGAAGGAAGTACTTGGCAACATCCGCAGAAGCAAGGCCCCAGAGGACATCATCGCAGACGCGATAGCAGACTCGCTGAACTTCCTGCACAAGGGAGAAACGCTTAAGATCTGTTGCTCTGATGCACTGATGCACTACCTGGAAGCGAACCTCAACATCGTGGCATCGCCAATACGCAAGTACATGGCAGCACACGGACTCAAGGAACTGCATTACAACATCACGAAATGAACAGGAACAAGGAGAATACGATACGCAGGCTGATGTACGATATCCGCGAGATTACCGACAAGGAACTGCCAACAGGACTTGCACTCAGGGTAAGCAACAAGATTGACAAGATTAGCCTCATACTGAAAAGAGACCGCACAAGGCCATTTAATTGCCCTGAGAAGAAATGAAAGACGTTGGAAGTATAATTGCCTACCGCACCCTAAACGGAGAGCGTAGAGGGAAAATTAGAGAGATTATCAAGGGAAGCAAAATTTTGAAGATAACAACAGCAACCGTAGCCTACCTTGTCGAGCTTGACAACGGCAAGAAGGTAGTGGTTGGAGAAAGCAGCATAATAGAATGATAAAACCAGAGAAACTGATAATGGCAACGGCAGAGCTTGCCGGATGCAGGTACGGAGAGATAATAGGCGACGAGAGGACTGTTCCCCTGCCCTTCTGCCGCATGCTCATTGCGGAATACTACAAGTTGCAGCACATGAGCAACAAGCAGGTTGGAGAGGTCATAAACAAGCATGCGAGTACAATAAACCATTACAACAGACAGCTTGCCAGCATCAAGGCCCAGCCGAGCATGTCAGAGCAGGCAATACTCAACAAATGGGACGATACCATTGCAAGGCTGGAACGCGAAGAACTGGAAGAGCAACTGAAAAACATTCCGGTCAAGGTGGTAGAGAAGCCGCACAAGTGCCAGCTGTCAAAGCAGCTTGAGAAAACCCGCGAAGGCAAATGCGTCATGAGTGACATGGCTGTCCTGTACTGCTGCTGCGACATTGTGGACACGCTGACAAAGGAACTGCTTGAAAGAGGCCCCCATGTAGGAGTAAAACTGACATCTGAGCTGAAATTCGCAGTAAGCAAGCTGGCGTATGGCGGCAAGCTGTTCCGCAACCAGATAAGCAAGGAGCCAGTATTTCAGCAGAACGCAGTACGCATCTGTGCAGACATCTTTCTGCTTTTTATCCGCACCATCATTGACCGCTCAACAGAAGACGTTGACATGAAGATCATGTACGATGCCCTTGTGAACACGTTCCCAAGCAAGAGAGGATTCTATGACCTTGACTCTGCCAAGGCATTCGTTGAACTTGTAAAGAAAGAAAATGGCTGACAAATGTAAAGGATGCAAGCACTACCGCCGGGTATGGGATAGTGACCTGGAATGCTGGGAACACATCTTCCAGGACGAGTGTTTCAAATGTAAAGACAACAGCAACTACGAAAAATAACATGGAAAGAAAGATAGGAGAAGTTTTTAAGTACGACGGCAAGGCGTATATGGCAGTTATGGATACAAATCATTCTTGTTCTAACTGTGCGTTTGTCAAGCAACCTAAATGTACAAGTTTGGCTGAGGTGGGTTTATGTTCGAAGCTTGACAGGAAAGACAGAACTGATGTCGTGTTTGCAGAAGTAACGCATGCTGAGCCAGACAAAGCAAGAGAACCGATAGAGGGAGCAAGACGTCTGATAGAGGGTTCAAATTTTGACGCCATCCTGAAGGAAATGTCAGAACTTCACAAGAAGAAAAATACAGACTACGGAAACGCATTCGCAGACTCATTCAAGGAGTTTGGATTGGTTACTGCTGTTATCCGTCTGAACGACAAAATGAATAGACTTAAGAGTCTCGCAAAGCAGGAGGCACAGATCAAAGGAGAGAGCATCCGCGATACACTGATAGACCTTGCATGCTACGCAGTAATGACAATTGAAGAACTTGATAAAACAAAAGACATTGAACGTAAAGAGTCAAAATAACATGGAAAGCAAAACGATACTGAAGATAAGCACCTGCAACGAAGGTGTCACTATTGAAGGAAACCTTGAATCCAAGCTGATAACAAGGACAGCGCAGACCATCGGCGAGAATCTGAAAACAGACGAAGACGGCCAGATGAGCAAGCTATTCGCATTCTTTGTCATGGTACTGGAGATGGCAATGGCTAACATGACACCGCTCAACGCGGCCGAGTTCATGACAAGGGTCATGGAGAGTTCTGACGCAATCAGGGAAACAATGAAAAATGACAAGTAAGATGAATACATTATTAGCAAGCCACAACAGCTGGTCATACTTAAGACCAAAGAGTTTATTCATGCGCCCCTTTGCTTTCATGGCAAGGTGCCAGGAGACAACAATCAGCCAGCAGTGGGCATACGGAGTAAGATGCTTTGACCTGCGCGTCCGCTTCGATGCCGACGGCAAGCCGTACCCATGCCACGGACTGATACGCTATGACGGTGACGTGATAGCAGACCTGATAGAACTGAACAAGATAGCAAGGGCCTGGCATAACACCTTCCATGTGCGCGTCATGCTTGAGGACAACATCTTCACGTTTGACATTGCCTATCAGCACAGACACTACTTTGATTTCTGCAAGGCAATTGACAGAGGAGATTTCCCGTACCTGCAGTTCTTTGGCGGCTGGACCAAGAGCGAATGGCGCTCCGCCACCATCTACGACTTCAAGACAAAGGAGCCGAGCATCATAGAGAGACACGCATCGGTGTCCGGCTACGGCCATAACCTACGCGCCCTGTGGCCCAAGCTCTACGCAAAGCGCCACAACAGGGAATCGTTCTACGGCAGCCACTCTGCTGACTACCTCATGTTGGACTTCATAAACCAGATCTGATGGAAACACTGCAATGGATAATACCCTACTTCTTTGACTCAACGAAGCATTTCCTGGAACTCCTGCTTCTGATATTCGCGTCATTCGTGACCATCAAGGCATCGTTCCATCATTACATACACCGATACAACGACTACGGCGATGACGAAGCAGGACGTGATAAATGAGCTGGAAGCCGCTTTCGGGCCACTTGTCAGCGCAGAGGAAATGGAACTGCTGACGGACTACTCAATAGCACGCGGCACGATGCCGACCAAGCAGGAGGTTGCCGCACTCAAGTTCGCAAAGGCATGGGCAGAGAAGAAAGCAGAAGGCGAGGTCATAAGGCTCAAGGCTTGGAACCTCAAGTTCTATCAGCATATCTCATCCCAGAGCAACGCGCTTAAGATGTGGAAGCAGACCATGCACAAGCCGGAACTGGAGAACGAACATAAGCAATGGACCATGAGGTGCCGTAAGCTTGAGGAACAGGCAGAACAGATAGTGAGAGACGTTGAAAGCAAACGTGCAGCAGCACAGGCAAGATTACAATTCGGGTAATTATGGAAAGCAAGTACCACAGCAAGAAAGTAAAGACCAAGGCCGGAAAGTTCGACTCCAAGCTGGAGTATTACAGGTATCTGATGCTGGCCAAAGCAGAGCAGCAGGGACTAATCTCAGACCTGCGCAGACAGGTCGAGTACGAACTGATTCCACGGCAGACTGAGCAGGAAATAACAGAAGAGACGGTGCAGCTCAAGACAAGAGTCAAGACCAAGGTCAAGGTAGTGACCAAAGTTGTAGAGCGCTCTTGTTCATACAAGGCAGACTTCGTATATGTCAAGGACGGCAAGGAGATCATTGAGGACACCAAGGGCATGCACACCCCTGACTACATCATCAAGCGCAAGCTCATGAGATACCAGGGCCACCCTATCAGGGAGATAATGAAATCAACAGACAGCATCTGACTATGAAACTGATAGACATTTCTTCGGGAGAGCTTCATAACGAAGCCTCCCTCCGCCTGACAGAAGGCAAGTACCGATGCACCCTGTCTGCCAAGGCATGCGAACTGCTGGGGCTGACAAAGGAGAACAACAAGATCCGCTTCGTGACAACCGAGAACACCCCTGGCAGGCTGTACGTCTGCGCAACCAAGAGACGCACAGGCATTCCGGTTAACGTGTCCATCAAGGACAGGAAGGCTGGCTACATACACTCCAAGAAGCTGTACAAACTGCTTGCCGGGAAACTCCAGGGACCAGGACTCTACCGCATCTGCGAAGAGGATACCATAACCGATGACTACGATGGAACGGTATGCTACGGCATATTCTTCCGCAACTTACAAAGTACAAGAAACTAAAACAGAAATCTATGACAGACTACAAAAAGACAAAGACCAGACTCAGATGTCTGGAAATGGCAATTGACACTGCAAAATGTTGCGGTCACTTATCAGACACCAGAAAAATACTCCACGAAGCAGAAGCGTATTATGCATTTATCGCAGACGAACAGCACCCGGTGCTGGATACGTTTCTCCCTGAAAGACTCCCACTATGAAAAGAACTATCCTTTTATTCCTTACAATGATTGCTTTCTACGCAATGGGAATAGTTGAGAGTTATATCCACTCTATTGTGTTTGCAATAGCCGTTGGTATCTTGGCTGCTGTGATTGCATCATATATTAATGAGAAGATGAAATAAAATGGACAAGGCACTATTTAATAAACGATAACAACAAATAACGATGAAAACGTACAAGGGTTTTGACAAGAACTTGCAGTGTAGGGGCTTTCAATACGAAGTCGGCAAGGAGTATGAAATTGAGGGTGAGATATCAGTGTGCAACAGGGGCTTTCATGCCTGCGAGTCACCACTGGAGGTGTTTGACCATTATGACATGTTGACTTCCAGATTCTGCGAGGTTGAGCAGACAGGCAAGATTGACAAGGGAAATGGCACAACAAAGGTGTGCTCGTCAAAAATAAAAGTCGTTGCAGAGCTTAAGCTGGCTGACATGATTAGGCTGGGCGTGGAATGGCTCAAAGAGGTGACATCGCACACAACAGGTGCAGAAAATGATAATGGCGGTTACTATGCACAGATAGGCAGTAGCGGTGACTCTGCAAAGATAGGCAGTAGCGGTGACTATGCAAAGATAGGCAGTAGCGGTGACTCTGCAAAGATAGATTCAACTGGCAGCGATAGTGTTATCTGCTGCGCAGGTAATAACTCTGTTGTCAAGGCAAAAAAAGGCAGCTGGATAACGCTTTCGGAATGGAAATACGATGATCAGAAAGAGCGGATGGTCCCGGTATGTGTAAAGACGGAGTATGTGGACGGTGACCGCATAAAGGCAGACACTTGGTATTGTTTGAAAAATGGCGGTTTTGTGGAGGTAAAATGAAGCACATATACATATCCCTGCCAATGACTGGCAGAAAAGAAGCAGATATTGAGGGTGACATCATGGTCGCAAAGGCAAAGCTCAAGCAGATGTTCCCTGATTGTGAGATAACAAGCCCTTTGGACATATACAAAGCAAACAAGGAGATTGTTGGGCATCTGCCAGACGGACTCAAATACGCGGTCTTGATGGGCAAAGACGTTGAGCATATCATCGGTCGGTGCGACACGGTGTATTTCTGTTGTGATCCTGCAAGTTGTAGCAGTAGAGGTGTCCGCGCTGAGTTTGAGATTGCAAAGGTGTATGACAAGGAAATACAGATTGGGTAATCATGAGTAGAAAATTGATGGCATACATGGCATCTGCACTTGCCATGAGCGCGACAACAGGATATGTTCCTAACAGCCAAAGAGGGCCGTCTGATACACGCAACAAAGGCTGCAACCCTAAGAGGTGCAAGTCATGCGCGTTATTCCACAAGCACAACTCTTATAGGTGTAATTGCGACAAATACCCACTTAGAAGCCCTATGGATATAGCGTGTAATGATTATAAAAAACGTAAGAGATAAACTATATATGATATGAGCTTATACAAGAGATTCGTACCTTATCACACTTGCACCGAATGTGGTTCTCATCTTGAAGAAGGAGATCCTATGTGGGTTGAAGGCTTTACAATCCTGTGTGAAGACTGCGTGAATAAAGAGACAACGCAAACGAAACAATTTAACACAAAACAACTATGAGTGAAATTTACTGGATTACGAGATTGGACGGCATTATAATCGCCTCTTTTATTGTCTGCTTAGTATCAGTCGTTATTGCGGTGATATATTCCGTTGTGGCAGTGGATAACTACCGAGAGTATGGCGAAGACGACAATGACTATAAGTCCGCCAAAAGGATTGCAAAGAAAGCATGGATGGCACTCATCATTTCCCTACTCATTACCGTTTTCTGCCCGTCAAAAAAAGAAATGCTGGCCATCTGTGGCATCGGTGGTACTATTGACTACATCAAAAGCAATGACAAGGTGGAGGAACTGCCAGAAAAGGTGATTGATGCTTTGGACAAGTATGTCGATACGTTGACAGAATAATAAACCTAACACAACAGAAGACATGGATAGGAATAAAGCTATTGAGATATCAAACACAATACACGTATTAAGACCTTTTGAGGACATCGTAACGAGACAAACACGTTATGCGGTATTACCGCCACCTGACCCTATTAGGGAGTCTTGTATTTGGAAAGAACCTCTTTTCAACACAGAAGCGGAAAACGTAAAGGAGGTAGGAGAAAAGTTTAGGGCATACCACACGTTTGGGCATCCGAGTTTGTTTAAGCCATCTTTGACTGAAGCGTTGGAAGCCATACCAGAGGAGTTGGTTGGAAAGTTCAATGCCATTTCTATTGAGTATCAAGGATTCAATTATGATAACTCAAAGCACCGTTCTATGGTGACGGCTTATTCTGTTGATATAAAGACGTATTGAAATGAAGACAAAACTATTAAAGAAGTACGGCAAGGCGATGAGCATCTTTGCTGTCTATTGCGGTGACAAGTCTGCAAGGGCTGTGATACATGAGTATCACTTCTGGCGCAGATGGCTAAAGCGGAGAGATTATAAGACGTACAAGAAATTAAAACAGGAACAATGAGTAGAGAACTTGAAATAGCACAAATGAAACCTTGGCAGAGTCAAGGATCAGAATGTGAGTTTGACTGCATCGGATGCCCATACTTTTTAGGTGTGAGCATGCAATGCGGCAACGTATATATATATTGTGATTCACCAATCGGAAAGTAATATGAGTTTTTTTGCATGAGACTTCCGTAAAGCAATGGAACTATGAGCAAATATTTGAATTTTAACCAGAATTACAACGGCAAGTTGTGGAATAAGTACTTCACCACAATCAGAAGCAAGGAAACAATACAAGAGAAAGAACTGTATATAGGCGATGTTGTTGATATACAAAAAGACCATCTTTCGTTGTTTCGTGCAGAGATTATACATATTGAGCATATAGACCTTGACAACCTTACGGAGTCACAAAGAACGTTGTTGATGATTGATGTTGGTTGTCATTGGACACAGGCGGCTTATTTCGCGAAGAGCGTTTATAAGTCAAACGAAGTAGCTGTAATAACCTTAGAAAAAAGATAACTATGACAAGAGAAGAACTGAGAAATGGAGCAGTTGTGTGCCACGTTAAGCACAACCGTAACTACAGGATAGTATCCTGCAATATGAGGTACAAAGACAGCGTAAATGGATGGACTGACGCAGTTACATACACACCTCTGTATGACAACGATTACGAAATGTTTACGAGGGAGTTGCAGTCATTTTTGGACGAATTTGAATTGAAGAAATGAGAGCAATATGTAATGTGTGCAAGGACAAGGATACTTGCTCATACCTCAAGCGAGGCAAGGAGAGTGACTGCATAGATGTCCAGACCTCAGACTATGGTTATGAAGAAGCCGTAAACAAGTCTGCTGAATGGATGAGAAATCACAATGCGGGAGAAGAGGTCATTGAACAATATGTTAAAGACATGGAGGGATAAAATATGGCAATACACAACAAAATTGAAAGTCACGGCAAGGAACATCTCAGACTCCGTAGAAAGATGAAGCGGTGGATGAATAAGTACATTCGCAGACAGCCTATTGAAGAAGACGAGGCAGGTAGAAAGACTAATCGTAAACCAACAAAAGACTGGGAGTATTAACGTATGAACATAGCGGAAATCGCAAAATGTAGTGTTGATTTTGACTACCTCAGTGATTGGTATCTCAGCAGCATAAGTGATGAAGAACCACCTGTATGGACGGAGGAGCATCTGAAAGAATTATTCAACGATTTCTATGTTATACCGAAGAATAACAATGTTTAAAAAATAAAAGGACTATGATAAAGGAAGACAAAGCAATAGAGTACGTTCAGAATGTCACTAAAGACAGATTAAACATTGATGCAGAACCATGCTTCTCAGAATATCAAATGGTAAATGCATGGTTGGCAGGATATAAAAAGGCACAGCAAGAGGTGTTTGACGACATTCTGGAACATAACAAGGACGTGTTGGAAAGGCTCAAAAACAACGTGCCACCACCAACAGAATCAAAGTACAAGAACCTTGATTGGAAGGATATCAGGCAGATAGTTTTACTTGCTGACAACATGCTTGACATGGCAGACAAGAAAGAGTTGTTGGCATTCGGGCAGGAGGGCTATTACAGAAATATTCTTGATAGGCTAATAAAGATTGAGGAGTATGACCGCAATAAAAGCACAGACAAATAAACAAAGCAAACGTAGGATGAAATACAATTTGGAAAGATGATGAACGATGAGATTAATATGTGACCCAAAACAAAATGCACTATTAAAATGCAGATGCGGTGCTATCATTGAATTAACACGTGAGGAATATAAAGAAAAAGTGGAGCTCGCAAGTTTTAATAATTGGATAGATTGTCCTTGTTGCTATAGAATGTTAATCCCGTCAATGCGACTATGAACGAAGAGAGATGTTGCGGCAACTGCAAGCACTTTGAGGACGAGGACATACACGGCAGAGGGTTCTGCACTCTGACAAAAGGATTGTACGGCTGGAGCTGGTGCAGTGACGTATGTAAAGATTGGGCAGAGAATACATAAAAAAGGCAGGGAGATTCATCAAGAGTCTCCCTGTCTTGTAGTACAGCCGCTGCACAGGAACTGTATAGCTTCCGGGTACACCTTCTCTGCAATGAGTCCGCGCAGATACTCTATCTCCTCCCCTTCTGGATCCAGGTGAATCTTCTGCGCTATATGCTCGGCAAGGTGACCCTTCTCATGGTCCAATGTATTCCAGAACTGGGCAGCATCAGAAGTCCGCCCTATCACCATGACAGACGCACGTCTCGCGTTGTTGGTGTAGGTAAGACCATTGTTCAGCTTCCCGGCCATAAGGTTGCGCGTTGCACGTCTCATAAGATGATGAGGACAGTCATATCTCTTCAAAGCCATAAGAACGGCATCGGCATCAGACGGAACCACGTCATAGAACGCAATGATCTCCCAATCCCAGCCATACAGATAAATGTGACGCACCATCATAGCATATCCTCCCACATGATAGGCTCACCGCTGCCGATGCAGTCAGCATAGAAGCGTGTGAACGCAATACCGTCATAGCCGTCTGGGTCATCCAGGTAGTCCCGGACAAACAGGGCAAGACGCGCCTCCTCAACGATTGCAGAGTTCCAGTAGTCAGCCTTCGCCATGGCAAGGACGTACACATGATCGTAGCCCTTGGCATTCTTCAGCTTGATGCCATGACGCGCAAGCAGCTCATCAGCATCCTGCTTTGTACAGGTGACCTTGTTTCCGTTCCTGTCACGCATCCTGCCGACGGCCCACTCACACATGGCCTTACTGAAATGCCAGGAATAGGCCGACAGGTATTCCTCCATGCCAGAAGGAAACCTGTCCTTTGAATCAAGCCTACACTTACACATCACAACAACAATTTACATGTAACGTCCGTTGCGACCACGGCTCCTGCGCTCGCCCATGTAGCCGCCTCTGCGACCCATGCGCTCACCCATTCCACCATGACGCATCCCGTAGCGCTCACCCATATCTGGGTCATCGCCCATTTCTTCCATGGCTGCTTCGTAACCCTCTTCGTAGCCACATTCATAGGCCTTGCGCTCTTTCTCGCTCATGTCATCCGGCATCTTGTCACCGTATGACTCTCTTATTTCCCAATACTTTGCCATAACATCACACATTGATTAACTGAAGTCTATTGTTCACTCTGTCGTAGAAGCACAGCAGTATGCCACCTGTGGTAGCAATGTCTGCAACGGTAGCCAGTGTACCATCATACATATACAGAGGTAACCCACTGCCCACTACTCCCTGCGTACCGAACTCCACATTGTTGTCCTGTGCAAGAGTTGCGGTGTTGACGTTTATCTTTACCCAGAAGCCACCGAAGAACGGTGCGCGTCTCTGTGGATGGTCGTTGAACAGGAATGTAGTAATGGTTGCAGGTGCTGCGCTCTCACTCACACCGATGGTTTCTATCATCGGAAAACCGCCACGATTGGCATATCTCAATGGTACTGTAGCCATAACGATAGATTTATGACCACACTCCGTTGTTGACACCAATGCCGTAAGGATTCAGGCCAAATGCCTGATATGCTACACAGTTAGGTACCGCGGTAAACGGCTGATAAGGCACGTTGTAGGTTTGCGGTTGCTTGCACTGGATATCGTTCAGCATCTGAAGGATTGGAGCAAGCTCCGCCTGACGTTCTGCACGGCTGTTAGCAGCGGTAAGGGCGGCAGTAAGAGAAGCAATCTCCCTATCCTTGCGAGAGTCCTCAATGGCATCAAGTTTACCAAGCACAGCGCGCGTGTTGGCATCATTGTTTGCTGCCAAGTCACCAAACCCACGCTGAATCATATTAGACTGCTGAAGGTTGTTGATTTGATTCTCATAACCCATCCTTGTCACGTCCTGCCTTACGTCACAGCAGCATGACTGCAACTGATTAGCAAGAGCCATATTGCCGTTCTGGATAGAGTTCACAATCTGTGCTGATGACATACCAATCTGGTTGCCTATGTTACAGATAGAAGACTGCACACCATTGATAGCGGCATTTACAGCGTTAAAGTCGCAGTTGATGGCGGTAGCAAGTTCATGTACCGCACCCTGATTACCCTTGATGGCATCCATCAGGAGAGTAGAGTTCTGGTTGTCACTCAACTGCTCACGGATAGAGTTGAGGTTGCAGTTGGCATTGCCGCCATTACCAAACATACCACCATTCTGAAAAGCGGCAAGGAATATCAATGCCCAGATAGGGTTATTGAAGTAGTTGCCACCACCGAAGCCTCCGTTCATAGACAGAAGCAGATTGGGGTCTAAGCCCCCGTTTCCAGATCCCTCTGGAAAAACATACGTTTTGTCACTCATAACATAAAAATTTTAGTACACATCACCGGGACTCCGCGCGTCAATCCCGACAGGACAAAGTTATGAGCAATAAAAAAGGCCACCTAAAAGTTAGGTAGCCTATACGAATCAAGTTCTGCGCAAATAACGCGCTTGTTTTATGCTTGCTTGTGTCTCAGACACATCAAATCAAAAGCCTCATGGCAATACTCTGCCATCTGCTGGCTGGTCTTGATGAACTGCTTGTTGTTGTTACAGCGCTCCGAATAGTCACGGAAGATCTTGCAGACATACTTTGCCTTTGAACGTATCTCCTTCGGCTCCAGCTCCTGTCCTCTTGCAAGATATACGGCAAGGGCTACGTCATCATTGCTGTACCCAAGCCTACGCATGTACTGCACCACAAGATACCTGGCATCAATGGCGGCATTAATCTTTGAGTCCTCAAGGATCCAGGACACAGGACACTCACACAACTCTGCTGCTTTGTTCAGCAACAAATCCAATACCTCAGTTCTTTTCATGGCTTCTATATTTTGGTATCAATGTATTCATGATATAATCCCTCTGCTTCGCACGCTTATGCTTGATTGCAGCGTGAACGTCCTCAAACCTCCAGCGCAGAGTATTATTGACAGATACAATATACGCACCAGCATTCCTGTCATACCGGGCAGCACAGACCCTGCCAGCTTGCTTGCGCAAACGCTTTAGTAACTTAGTTTTCATTGTGATGCTTTTCTGCAAATATACAACAAACAAGATTTCACAATATAAAAAGGAGAGCATTTCTGCCCTCCTCCAGGATTAGGACAACCGATTTCAATTCGTTGAATCCAACGAATTAACCACCGTTATATATGCGGTTGAAAACAAGCTTGCCATTTTCCTCTGCTGCACGGAAGCGGCCGTTGCTTACTATATCAAAGCCCTGTGGTGAGACACGGAAGCCAAAGCTGCCAATGGTACCTTCTATCATACCATCATCCTCACTGACCTTGAACATGCGTGTATTCTGTTCCGTAGTACCGAAGCGGCAGAGGATGCCGTTTGTCGCAACTATGACCAGGTTGGTGCGCTTAACCGAACCGTGTACATATCCACTAAGGTAAGCAGGAAAAGAATATGGACCAGTCATGGCACCTGGGCCACCGACAGAACAAACTACTATCACATGAAGATAATAATGCCCATCGTTCGGTATGTCAGCGGTAAACCCTTTGCTGAGATATTGCCTCAACACCCTATGGTTTGGGTCTGTTGTTCCTTCAAAGAAGAACACCTCTTCGTAAAGTTTCTCCCTATCTGTGGTATCATACAGATAGAAGGTAACAGTATAACTTACATTACCTATTCCAGCCGTAGAGCTTTGGCCATCATAGTTGAGAGGACCCCGGTATGCTTCTATCCAAGACCTGCTCCCGCTCACTTCAATGGTGTTACCCTTCTCCTGCTGTCCCAAGTCAATGAAATGCGCACCTATCTGCTGTGTCCCCCAATGACCATTGCAGTCTATGTCTGCGTCTGACCGCGGAATGGACGTTATAAGCGTTGATGTGGATTGCTCCTCAACGTCACCAATCCCACCGGCAACAACCCTTGCAACAGGCACACCCTTGCTGTCAAGAATCTGTATGGAGTCACCTTCTATTACAACCTTGTTGTTGTTGCGTGACGGCAGGGTATCCAGCCGCTTGACCGTCAGGGCATCAATGAATGCCTGTGATGCCGCCAGGCTCTGCACATTGATATAATCGGCAGAGAGCTGCTTTGTCAGTATGAGTGGAGAGATCAGCGGACGCAGCACGTCCGCTTTCTCCCAATACTCGCCCTCTACCAATGGTACGGCAGAGGATGACGTGTGTGTCTTCCTGCACACATAGGCATTAAAGTTGTCGCGTCCATAGATGCTGACATCCCGGTCAATGACAACATCAAGGTAGCGCACCCCATCCGTCTTCAAGGCCTCATCGTTGTGGTACTCAATGCCCATCTGCCACACGGACGTGCGTACAGAGCAGCCATCGTAGCCAGTGTCACCCTTCGGCCCCGGCTGCATGAACCTCACTGTCTGCGACCCACGGATTGCCATATCAGCCTACTATTGCGTGACCAGCCTCTGCGCACATCGTGCGCCACATATCAAAGCCACGGAAGGCAACGATGCCCTCACCATCAAGGTTACCTGCAAGGATATCCTTCACGGCATTGGCAAGAAGCGCAATCTCATCCTTTGGGGCAAAGGCAGCTTCAATGAGCTGACTCTTGATATGGCCATACTCCTTCAGACCGTCAATCTCTACCTGGAAGGCTTCGTATGTTACAGACTCTGCACCTTCTGCATCAGTGCCTACAATCTCTTCAATGTCCAGGCTGACAGTCTTTGTCTCTGGATCATACACAGCTGGCATGACATCCATGCTGCGCTTTGACAACATTCCAATCTTCTTCATATCAGAACAGATTTATTATTCTTTATACACAATCTTACCATCCACAAGGCTCACGTCCTTGCCACCAATGGCCAGTATCTCTATTTCGTCATCCACCATGTCATAGTTGTTGCCGTCCTGCCGTATAATAGTAGAAAACCTTGATACGTCATTGTCATCAAGAGCCTTGACCATCGCCTTGATGCCTATGCTGTTGGTGATGACCTTGCCCTTCATGCCACCGCTCAAGGTGACATGCATCGCAAGCCTGTTAGGCCCATGCTTGGTCTTCACGCCAAACACCCAGTCTGAAATGACAATCCTGTCTCCCACCACCATGCGCATGCTCATCGGGCGTTCATCAATGATTCTCACGCCATCCCTGTCAGCACGCGGCTGACGCGCGATGCCCAGCTCCTTCAGTCCAACCTTTGACATAGTGTTCTTCTTATATAGTTCATGGCAGCTCCTTCCTCCATGTTTAAGCATTCCCCACGCCGCAGCATCCAGCTCCCTTATGCGCTTCTTGCTGGTGACATGACTCCTGTGTCTCAGCCACCGTGCCTTGTTACGTCTGCGCCAGTACATGATGCCATCCTCATAGTACACGAAGCCCAGGATATCCAGGCCACTGTGAAGAGGAGCGACAACCATAGGGTGCAGCCTGAAGCCAAGCGCCTCAAGACGTGCCACCAGCCGCTTTGCATTACGCCTCACCTCGCCCTTTGTCCTGCCCATGATGAGTATGTCATCAAGGTATCTGAGGTAATAGTGTATGCGGAGCGCCTCCTTGGCATGGTGGTCAACACCATTCAGGGCGATGTTGCCCGCCAACTGACTCACCCTGGCACCCAGAGGTATGCCTACACCATCCTTACGGAACGTGCGTAACGGTTCAACGAATGCTTCAACATATTCCCTGTCCTTGAAGATACGCAACATCTCTGACTCAACAAGTGCATGAGGAATGTTCTCATAGTACTTGCAGATGTCAAGCTGTGCATACCAGCGCGTGCCGTCAGGATCTCTCCGTATCCAGTCACGCGCCTGAAGCGCAGCCTTTATCTGTCCATATCCCTTACGGCTGGCATAGGTGTGCCGTATGAAGGACTTATCAGCCCGGTTTTCGCCAGCAAGGACAAGGCTCTGCTGTTGTATATGATTAGGATGGAAATGGAGCTTGCTGATGTCCCTCACCTTGTCAGAACCGCTCTTGCGCTTCTCCGTGATGTAGGGATGTGTCTTCATCGTGCGGTCTATCATCTGCTGCTGTATCTCAACCATGTTGGCCATGCGGTTTGCCACATGCAGCTTGAGACCCCTGTTGTGCTTCATCTTCCTGCGTACCGTGACCGTCTCTGCATAGCGCAGGTTGTCCCAGTCCCACATGGTATCATATATGTTACCTTTCCTCTTAGGCATTGCGATTAATGCTTGCTTCTATTCTTCAAGGAGCGTTCGAATCACTGCTGACCTACTAACACCTTTGGGCAGTCGGCTGACCTCCTGCCGCAAGTTTCGCTTATTCTGGCCGTCACAGACTATACCTATGCGTCTGCCGCCATGGTTCACGGTGGACGGAGACAATCGTATGACGCACTATGCCTCCGCGTTTTATCGTTCCTTATAGAGTAATGCGAGCCCCAATGTTCGCGTTCGAGTTCGTCCAAGCGTTGTTCGAGTTCGAATAGGCGAGACCGCAATTCGAACCGTTGTTCGA
Source organism: Bacteroidaceae bacterium (assembly GCA_045597745.1). Classification (GTDB taxonomy): domain Bacteria; phylum Bacteroidota; class Bacteroidia; order Bacteroidales; family Bacteroidaceae; genus Minthosoma. The sequence goes on from JAZLKQ010000528.1 coordinate 66,433, forward strand.
ATTACCGCCAACAAGCCAGAGCTGCCACCGATACACCAACCTTGCCACCACTGGCAAGGCTTTCTTGTGGACGGCAGGCCATTCAGGCCCGCCACCACAAGCTATGCGCTGATAATCAGAATTTACTTCCAAAAGTCAAACATTATGCGGCAAGGTCAGCAAGCTGCTGAGCTGTCACATGATTCATATTCCCATAATAAGCAAGGCGAGCCCCAACGCTCGCGTACGAGCTCGTCCAAGCGTAGGCCGAGTGCGAAGAGGCGAGACCGCAAGCCGAACCGTGGTACGAAGAACCGCCAACAAGCCAGAGCTGTCCGGCAGCATCGTACCAGAAGTTATCGCCATAGCTTACACCAGTGAGAGGACCCTTTGGAACGTAGCATGCTCCCTGGTTCTCTTCTGCAGAACGCATGTTCCACTCTACGGCATTGCCCTGTGTTCCGCGTGTGAAAACCTCATGCTCTATGCCCGCGAAGGTTGCTGCGTTAGGGTTGCTTCCGGCAGGTACCATGTTGGACTTCCATGCATAGACATCATTACCTATTGAGCAGAGGCCCTGCACCATCTCCCAGTACTGGCCCCATGGGTTCTCCCAGCACTGCACCTTTACAGAATGTACCGTGCCACCATCAGCATCC
>JAZLKQ010000529.1:0-10487 GCA_045597745.1 Bacteroidaceae bacterium
CGTAACGCTCTACATGCTTGTTGGCGTTGAGTACGTCAAGGATTGGCTTCGTTCCGTTGTAACAAGTCTGCTGATTCTTTTGAGAATAAGAATCCTTACCGTCAGGAGCCTGAGCAAAGATACCGCCGTTGTTCCAGTTGCTTCCGTTCCAGCTTGCGCCCCATACCCATTCAGATATCCAGATAGGACGTTTTCCGTAATCGTTGTAATAGTTTGACAGTCCGTTGAATGCACCCTGGTTCCAGTAGCAGTGGAGGTCAAGCAAGTCGCAGCGCCATCCGCGAGCATCGATAGAGTCAACGAAGGCGCGAAGGTGTCCCCAGCTACCATCATGTGAAGACTCAGAGCAAAGACGCATACCTGTACGCATGAGGTTCTGCCAGTTGGCAAGCACAGTAGCAACGTCCTGAGGATGGTCGTCGGCAGAGTTGCCTGGCTCGTTGTTGGTCTTCATGTGGCAAGAGTAAGTCACACTACCACAGGCAGAAGCGCTTGGCCAGTCTTCGTAGATATGATTTGGCACGCACTCTGTATCAGGGTAGCGGTTTTCTCCTGTGCCCCAGCTGTAGCACCATGAAGCGTTGACAGCCTGGTTAGAACTGTATCCTGTATCAGAGGCGAGGCCTGCCTTCTTGGCATTCTGCCATTGGAATATACGATATGAAGAAATACGTTGGTCGAGAATTGCTGGCAGCGTGCTCACTTCGAGGTCTTCGTTGTCGGCGATGAAGCAGCGGCTGTATCCCCAACCGCCTGTACCTACGGCAAATGTTACCATATAACCGCGCTTGAGCTTGAAGGAACGTATCTTGTTGTTAAACTTTGCATCGCTCAATGTGTTCATGAATCCTCCAGAGTGTCCTTCCTTATAGTCGTTGTAAGACTCGCCTGTGAAGTTCTGTCCATCGTATACGGTAAGAGGTCGGATGTCCTTGCTGTAAGGCAATACGATAGCGCCGTGTGAATACATCTTGACCTGGCAGTTTGTGCCATTGACAGCAGGTTCGCCGTTGATGAGCACGCTTCTAAGATAAGTGCTTATTACTTTGCTTGGCTTGATGACTTTGAATATTATAACAGCGTGATCAGTATTAGTGATGTTGACACTACCAGTTGTCGCAAATGGAGTTGCACTTGTGATGGTGTAATCTACATCCTCGCTAACGGTAACGCTCTCAGTTACCTGACTGACCGTCTTTACTGGATTTGCAGCTGTTGCCGAGGCGGAAACGACTGCACATGCAAGAAGCATTGCACTTCTCGTGAAACGAGTAAAAATGTTCATGTTAATTGTTGGTTAGCTGATTAGTTCTTGTTGTTTTTATTTCATTCCACGACAAAGGTAAACAAATAAAATGGAAAACGTTGCAGTTTGTGTTTGTTTTTTTTGTGTTGACAATCGATTTAACAAAATACATGGAGTTAATGTGCTAAAAACAACATACGTTCGATGAAGCTTAGTCATACGTTCGACGAGGCTTAGTCATACGTATGTTGGAGCCTCGTCATACGTATGTTTAAAATGCGCCCCTTGGTACTCGCTTGCCTCGCCAAAGCTCGATGCCTCGAAAACCGTTCCTAAGTACATCGCAATGCAGTGCGTTCGATAAGACATACTATAGGGGTGCAGTTCGTGTCGTCTTGTTAGCCTTGACGTTTGTGCAAGATGTGGCCTGAGTTATGTAAGATGATAGGTTGATTTACCTTTAATATTTGTATATATGTGCAAAAAACGCAAATTATGTGCTATAGGTCAAAAAGAATTCGTATATTTGCACGAATAAATAAACAAAATAGTAACGACATGGTTTTTACAGCACAGCAGATAGCAGGGTTGATAGGTGGAGATGTTGAAGGCGACCTAAACGCATCAGTTTCGACTTTTGCCAAGATAGAAGAGGGCGTTGAAGGCGCAATTTCATTCCTGGCTAATGATAAATACGAACATTACATATATGAGACCAAGTCAAGCGTAGTGCTTGTCAATCGCAGTTTTACCCCTCAGCAGCCAATCAACGCTACTCTTATACGTGTAGACAATGCGTATGAGTCTGTAGCTAAGTTGCTCCAGATATATCAGTCTATGCAGCAGAAGAAGGTGGGTATTGACCCGCTGGCTTTTGTAGACCCAACAGCAACAATAGGCAAGGACGTGTATCTTGGTCCGTTTGTGGCGATAGGTCCAGGTGCAGTGGTCGGCGATGGAGCAGTGCTTCATCCTCACGTGACAGTAGGCGCAAATGCCAAGGTGGGTGCAGGGACAGAAATCTACAGCAATGCAGTGATATACCATGACTGTGTGGTTGGCAACAACTGTATACTACATGCAGGATGCGTGATTGGTGCAGACGGATTCGGTTTTGCACCGACTCCAGAGGGCTACAACAAGATTCCGCAGATAGGTATCGTTACTATCGAGGACAATGTCGAAATAGGAGCAAACACTTGTGTTGACCGCTCTACCATGGGCTCGACATACATCCGCAAGGGTGTCAAGCTTGACAATCTCGTGCAGATAGCACACAATGTAGAGGTGGGAGCCAATACGGTAATGTCAGCTCAGGTTGGTGTAGCTGGCAGTACCAAGGTCGGCGAGTGGTGTGTGTTTGCCGGACAGGTAGGCATATCTGGTCATCTGAAGGTGGGCGACCATACTACTATGGGTCCTCAGGCTGGACTTGCTGGCGACTTGAAGTCTAAGCATGGCAATATCACGATGATGGGTTATCCTGCTCAGGAACATAGGCATTTTGCACGTCAGAATGCGGCACTCAAGCAGCTCCCAGACCTCCTCAAGCAGGTGCAGGAACTACAGCGACAGGTCGATGAACTTAAAGCAAAAGTGAAAGAATAAAACAATCAATTACGATTATATGCAGAAGCAACAGACATTGAAGGAGAGCTTTGTGCTCAAAGGCAAGGGTCTTCATACAGGACAGTATATAACAGCGACTTTCTGCCCAGCGGCTGAAGACCACGGGTATAAGATACAGCGAGTAGACATTGAGGGACAGCCTGTCATTGACTGTATTGCCGAAAATGTGGGTGATACTCAGCGAGGCACTGTGCTCGTGAAGGGCGACATCAAGATAAGTACTATCGAACATGCAATGGCTGCTCTCTATGCATCAGGTATAGACAACTGTCTCATACAGCTTGATGGACCAGAGATGCCTATCCTTGACGGTAGCGCATTGCTCTTCATGGAGGCTATCGGTAAGGTCGGTGTCGTTGAGCAGTATGCCAACAAGGACTACTTTATCGTGAAGCATAAGATGGAGGTTAAGGGCGACAATGGTGAAAGCATTATCGTAGTACCAGACGACGAGTTTTGTGTCAACGCAATGATAGCATTCAACTCTAAGATACTGGCAAGCCAGTTTGCATCGTTGGATCATCTGTGTGAGTTTGAGTCTGAGGTTGCTTCAGCACGTACATTTGTATTTGTACGAGAGATAGAGCCATTGCTTCAGATGGGACTTATCAAGGGAGGTGACCTTGACAATGCCATCGTGATATACGAGAATGAGTTGCCTCAGGATCGTTTTGATGCACTTGCTGATACTATAGGTATTCCGCATAAGGACGCGACACAGCTTGGCTATCTGAACAACAAGCCTCTGACTTGGCCAAACGAGACAGCACGTCACAAGTTGCTCGACATCATTGGTGACCTCGCGCTTGTAGGTCGTCCTATACTTGGCCGTGTGATAGCTACAAAGCCAGGACATACTATTAATAATAGGTTCGCGCGCGCTATACGCAAAGAAATAAGGAAGCATGAAGTGCAGTGTCCTGTATATGACCCTAACCAGGAGCCAGTGATGGATGTCAATCGTATACGCGAGTTGCTCCCACACCGCTATCCTTTCCAGCTTGTTGACAAGATTATCTCAATAGATGAGAACACTATCGTCGGCGTGAAGAATGTGACGAGCGATGAGCCATTCTTTACAGGTCACTTCCCACAGGAACCTGTCATGCCGGGCGTACTCCTTGTCGAGGCAATGGCACAGGCTGGTGGTCTGCTCGTGCTCAATACGCTTGAGGAACCAGAACGCTGGTCAACATACTTCATGAAGATAGACAATGTGAAGTTCCGTCGTAAGGTGGTACCTGGCGATACTCTCATCTTCAAGGTCAAGCTCCTTGCCCCTGTACGTCGAGGCATATCATCAATGCGTGGACTTATATTCGTAGGTGATACGCTTGTGGGAGAAGCTGAGTTTACAGCACAGATTATTAAGAATAAGTAATTAATACATAAATATATGATTAGTCCTTTAGCTTTTGTCGATCCAGAGGCAAAGATAGGAGAGAACTGTGAGATAGGTCCGTTTTGCTTCATTGACAAGAATGTCGTAATCGGAGACAACAATGTGTTGATGAACAGCGTCACATTGCTTGCAGGTACTCGAGTAGGAAACGGCAATACATTCTTCCCTGGTGCAGTGATAGGTGCTGTGCCACAGGACCTTAAGTTCCGCGGTGAAGAAACTACAGTCGAAATCGGCGACAACAATAAAATACGTGAGAATGTTACTATACACAGAGGTACAGCAAGCAAGGGCAAGACTGTAGTGGGTAGCAACAACCTTATCATGGAGAATGCTCATATTGCTCATGACTGTGAGGTGGGTAGCGGTATCATTATCGGCAATTCCACTAAGCTTGCAGGAGAGGTAATCATAGATGACAATGCTATACTTAGTGCAGTAGTATTGGTACATCAGTTCTGCCGCATCGGTGGATATACGATGGTGCAGGGTGGTAGTCGTACCAGCAAGGACATCCCACCATTTATTATCGGTGGACGTGAACCTATAGCATACGCCGGACTTAATATCATCGGTCTGCGTCGTCGCGGATTTAGCAACGAGATCATTGACAATATCCATCATGCATATAGGTTGATATACAACTGCAACCTTACTGTAGCGGAAGCTATCGAACAGATCAAGGCGGAGGTGCCAATGAGTAAGGAGATAGAGTATATCATAGACTTTGTGGCAGCAAGTACTCGTGGCATTATCCGATAGGTACCTTGCGAATCACTGGTAGATACACATTTATTTATATACAGGAAAAGGTATGGTTTACAGAATATTGCTTGTATCAGACGAGGTTGACAACTTCTTGCGTGAGATACAGATAGACTCTGATGCTACATTTCTCCAGCTTCACATGGCGATACTGGAGTCATGTGGATACGAAGACGACCAGATGACGTCATTCACTATCTGTGAAAACGGCTGGGAGAAGGTGCAGGATATAACGCTTGAAGATATGAGCACGAGCAGCGACGAGGATTCGTACGTCATGGCAACAACACGCCTAAGCGAGTTTGTCGAAGACGTCAAGCAGCACATGCTTTATACATTTGATCCAGTAGGAGGAAGAGTTTTCTTCATGGAAGTGGCAGAGGAGATAACGGGTAAGTCACTTAAGGAGCCAAAGGTAACCAAGAAGGTAGGTGATGCTCCTGTACAGGTGCTTGACTTTGACGAACTCTTTGCACGCAATCCAATCGTGACCAATGTCATGGATGATGATGACATGTATGGCGATATGGTGTCAGATGAAGACATTGATGTCGAAGGTCTTGACATTAGTGATGGAATGCCATACTAATCATAATGCATGAAAACACTCGTAGTACTTATAGGGCCTACTGGTGTAGGAAAAACAGAGCTTAGCCTTGCTGTGGCTAAGCTCTTGTCTTCTGATATTATATCGGCAGATTCGCGGCAGATATACGATACGTTGCATATAGGCACAGCATCGCCTACAGCAGAGCAGCTCGCACAGGCAAGACATCACTTTGTCGGTACTCTAAGTCTTGACCAGTACTATAGTGCGGCTCAGTACGAGGCTGATGTGATGGAGTTGCTTGATGACTACTTCCTGACTCATGATTATGCCCTGCTTACAGGTGGAAGCATGATGTACGTGGATGCGGTGACAAAAGGTATAGACGACATACCAACTGTAGACGAAGGTGTGCGTGCTACGCTTGCTGATAGGCTTGATAAAGAGGGACTTGCACCGTTGCTCGAAGAACTACGTGTACTTGACCCACAACATTACGAAGTCGTTGACAGGTGCAATCCTAAGCGTGTGGTTCATGCCCTTGAGGTGTGCTATACGACAGGCAAGACGTTTACTTCATTTCGTAGCAACAAGGCAAAGGAAAGACCTTTCCGCATCGTGAAGTTTGGACTGAGAAGAGAAAGAGGAGAGCTTTTCAATAGAATTAATATGCGTGTTGACGAGATGATGAAAGACGGATTGCTGGAGGAGGCACGTCAGGTGTATCATCTGAGACATCTCAACTCGTTGAATACCGTAGGATATAAAGAGATGTTTCGGCATATCTCTGGAGAGTGGCCGCTCGACATGGCGGTAGAGAGGCTAAAGAAGAACACTCGAGTGTATGCAAAGAAACAGATGACGTGGTTTAAGAAGGACGACTCCATCATTTGGCTTGATGCTGATAAATGCACAAAAGAAGAGTTGTTGGAGATTATTAAGGCGAAAATCTTTTTGGAAGCGGATAAAAATGTGTAAGTTTGCAACACATAACATTTTGTTTAATGCATGATGATTAATGCATAATGCATAATGTCTTATTCAATTCGTAATGTATAAAAAAGACAATGAAGAATATTATAAACATATTTAAGCTGCTTGTAGTAAAGCCATGGAAGTGGTATTGTAGACAGTACAAAGGTAAGTGGTATCAGCGTACAGTCACTCCTATAGCGACATTGTTCGTCTTGTTTTACCTGTATCTTGCTGCGGTAGATGTCAATTTCCTTTGGCTGTTTGGTAAGTCTCCCGATATGACAAGTATCGAAAATCCGGTCAATGCAGAGGCTTCGCTGATATATAGTAGCGACGGTGTGGTGATAGGAAAGTTTTATCGTGAAAATCGTTCGCCAGTAGACTTCGAGAGCATCTCCCCATACGTTATTGACGCTCTCGTCACGACAGAGGATGAGAGATTTTATCAGCATCATGGCATTGACTACCAGGGACTGTTCGCTGCATTCAAGGACATGCTGCATGGACGAGCTCGTGGTGGCAGTACCATCACACAGCAGCTGGTGAAGAATATGTTTAAGATACGTTCGCAGTATTCCACAGGACTCATCGGCAAGGTACCAGGGCTTAATATTTTTGTGCAGAAGTCTAAAGAATGGATTACCGCCATCAAGATAGAGAATCACTTCAGCAAGAAGGAGATACTGACCATGTATCTTAATACCGTGGACTTTGGAAGCAACGCATTTGGCATTAAGACCGCATCCAAGACATACTTCAATACTACCCCTGCATCACTTACACCAGAGCAGGCGGCGACATTGATAGGATTGCTCAAGGCTACGACGACGTACAATCCTAAGGTCAATCCAGAGAATAGCTTCAACAGAAGAAATGTTGTTCTCAACAATATGCTCACTCATGGCAAACTTACTCAGAAAGAATATGATAAGTTGATAAAGATACCTATCAAACTGGAGTATCGCCAAGAGAATACGTATGACGGCCAGGCATTCTACTTCCGTGAGGCAGTACGTGAGTATCTCAAGCCATGGTCGGAGAAGAATGACGTCGATATATTTACTGCTGGTTATAAGATATATACAACGGTAGATACACGTATGCAGAGATATGCAGAGGAAGCTGTACAGCAGGAGATGTCTATCATTCAGGACAGATTTGATGGACACTGGAGAGGTATGACCCCTTGGCGTAATGCTCGTGGACAAGAGATACCAGACTTTATCGAGAATATAGCTACTACAACAGAGTATTATAAGATACTTGACAAGAAGTATTCGGGCAATAAGGACTCTATAGACCATTACATGAACTTACCTCATCAGGTCAAGGTGTTCTCATATAGCAGTCCAAACCGAGAAGTGGTGAAGACAATGAGCACTATGGACTCTATCAGGTACATGGTCAAGTATATGCACTGCAGTCTCGTGGCAATGGAACCAAAGACAAGTTTTGTACGTGCGTGGGTAGGTGATATAGACTTCAAGTCATGGAAGTATGACAAGGCGTCAGCCATTCGTCAGCCAGGATCTACGTTTAAGTTGTTTGTATATGCAGCGGCAATGGAGAAGGCGGGCATGACACCAGTAGACAGAGAGTCAGACACGTATATTCACATGAATGTGCGAGACAGAAAGACAGGCGAAGTGAAGGCGTGGAATCCTCACAATGCTGACGGCAAGATTACAAATCGTAGCTATACTCTGTCTCAAGCTTTTGCCATGTCTATCAATACGGTGGCAGTAAAGCTCGGTCAGAAAGCGGGCATATCCAATGTTATAGACGTTGCACATAACATGGGTATCAAGAGTCAGCTCGAAGACGCCCCATCGCTTGCTCTTGGTCCAAGTGACGTGAGTCTTGTCGAACTTGTTGATGCATATAGCTGTGCGGTCAATGATGGTATACAGCGTGATCCTATTCTCGTGACAAAGATAGTAGATAGAGATGGCAATGTGGTGTACGACTATGAGAAAGATGGTCCAGAGTCAAAGCAGGCTATCTCATATAAGACTGCATTTTATCTGCAATGCTTACTTTGGGGAGGAATGCGTGAAGGCGGCAATACCAATGGAGCCTTGTGGAGATATGTTCGTCAGTTTGGCAATACAGACTTTGGCGCAAAGACAGGTACGTCTTCCAATCATTCAGATGCGTGGTTTGTCAGTGCGACACCAGAACTCGTTGGTGGCTGTTGGGTAGGTGGCGAATATCGTAGCATACACTTCCGTACAGGCGCGCTTGGACAAGGCAATAAGACAGCTCTCCCTATATACGGCAGATTCTTGGAGAAGGTGTTGCGTGACCCTAACTTCTCACAGTATCGCAAGAAGTTCTCTGGCCCTAAGGAATCTATCCCTCAGAATACATACAACAGGGCATTTGGAAGATAATGCATAATGTATAATGCATAATTTCTTTCAGATTGAATCATCCATTTGAGACCATTTAAGTTCATTTAAATAAAATGTCCTTGATGGACTAAAATGGAGGTGTTAAAATTTCTGATTAATTTCTTTCTGTGAGAATTCATAAGTGATGGATGTGAACAAGTTTGACATAAAGACTATAGATACCGACAATGCCGAGTTTAAGAATGCTCTCAATCTTGTGCAGTTTACCGCACAGTCAGTATTCTTGACAGGTAAGGCAGGTACAGGTAAGTCTACATTTCTACGCTATATATGTCAGACTACCAAGAAGAAATACGTGGTGCTTGCTCCTACAGGCATTGCCGCTATCAATGCCGGTGGAAGTACCATGCACAGTTTCTTCAAGCTACCATTCCATCCTCTTGTTCCAGATGACTCTCGTTATCAGGGCAGGCGCATCAGGGAGTTTCTCAAGTATAATAAGGAGCATTGCAAGTTGCTCAAGCAAGTCGAACTCATCATCATAGATGAGATATCTATGGTGCGTGCAGATATCATAGACTTCATAGACCGCATCCTCCGTACCTATTCCGGCAATACACGAATGCCATTTGGAGGCAAACAGATGCTGTTTGTAGGTGACATCTATCAGCTTGAACCTGTTGTCACTCGTGATGAGAAGGATATACTAAGCCAGTTTTATGAGACGCCTTATTTCTTTTCTGCAAGAGTATTTCGTGAGATACAGCTGGTCTCGATAGAGCTTACAAAGGTATATCGTCAGACAGACAAGGTCTTTGTAGGCGTACTTGACCATATACGTACCAATACTGCGACAAAGGCCGATCTGCAATTGCTTAACACATGCGTAAGGGCTGATGATCATGATGTGAGGCGTGAGGAGAGAGATGATGACAATATGCGCATCACTCTTGCCCCTCGTCGTGATGTGGTCGACTCCATCAATCAGACCAACCTTGATGCTATCGAGGGAGATGCACTCGTATTTGATGGAGAGATACAAGGTGAATTTCCCGAAAACATGTTGCCTACTTCAAAGGAACTCGAGCTAAAGGCTGGAGCTCAGATCATATTCATCAAGAATGATCCAGACAAGCGATGGGTCAACGGCACGCTCGGCATGGTGGAGGGGATAGATGGCGAAGGCAAATTTCTCTATATAGTCACAGACGATGGACATCACTATGACGTGGAACGTGCGCAGTGGGCTAATGTCCGCTACCGGTACAATGAGGAGGAGAAGAAGATAGAGGAGGAAGAACTCGGCGTGTTTGTGCAGTTTCCCGTACGTCTCGCCTGGGCTATCACGATACACAAGAGTCAGGGACTTACGTTCAACAAGGCAAGGATAGACTTTACGGGAGGAGTATTTGCAGGAGGGCAGGCATACGTGGCATTGAGCAGATGCCGTTCGCTCGAAGGACTCGAACTCAAGCAGCAGATACAGATGCACGACGTATTTGTCAATCCCAACGTCGTACAGTTTGCATCACAGTTCAACAACCAGCAGATGGTTGACATCGCTCTCAA
>JAZLKQ010000530.1:0-2422 GCA_045597745.1 Bacteroidaceae bacterium
GGTGTAATTCCTGCTCAGGACTATGACTTCCTCTATCAAGCAGGCGTAGCTTGTATCTTCGGCCCTGGTACTCCTGTCAGCAAGTCTGCTGTAGAGATGATGAAGATTCTCAACGAAGACTAATAACTTCCGACATACAGACGTACATTTGACATCATCTTATCATTATACATTAGCCCATCGCCAATCGGCGGTGGGCTTTTATTGTCTTTATGTTATAATACCATATTGCAATCTATAAAGTAAAATGTGTACGAAACATTTTTACTATATATATAAAATGTGTACCTTTGTACGCTAATAACTTATGACACAAATGACAAAAACTAAAAATCAGAAAGTAATAGGCTCTAAGCCTAAAAAAGAGTCTAAGGCTTTGAGCATCGCTACGCAATATGTATGGGTTGCGCTTGCAGCGTTGTTGTTCGGCGCCTTTGCATACTATATGCTTGCCATCAAGAATGAAGATTATCTGTTTGCTGTCAACGAGCACTCATTGTTCCAGCCAGACAACGGATTCTTTATGCAGATGCTGTCAAAACCTGGTGGATTGATGAGTTGGATAGGTTGTTTCCTTACACAACTATTCTACTATCCATGGCTTGGAGCCTCTGCTCTCGTCCTTATTTGGCTTGTGACATTTGCCGCAAGCATCAAGGCATTCAATCTATCAGCAAAGGTGGCTCCCCTTGCCCTTCTGCCTCTTGGAGCATTGCTCTGCTCAGAGACAGCCCTCGGCTACTGGTTGTTCTACATTAAGGTTCCAGGATATTGGTTTAGCGCAAGCGTAGGATATCTGTTTGCTGTATTGATGATATGGGCAGGCAGCAAACTACAAAACTATATTGTGCGCTCAGTATATCTCGTAGCATTTGGCATTATAGGCTACATCATGGCAGGCTGGCTTGGACTTGCCGCAATCCTTTATCTCATAGTAGACTATCTCGTGACAGACAACAGCACCAACAACAAGTTGATACATAGTGCTGTGGGTGTTGCATGTCTCATTGTCCTGCCTATCTTAGGCTATAATGTATACACAGCCATACGTCTTGACCAAGCGTTCTACCCTTCCTTCCCTTTGCTTGAAGCCGACAAAGCTGTCAACGTAGCATTGGCAATGACATTCGGACTCGTTGCGCTTATACCGCTTATATTCCCTTTCATAAATAAGTACAAGTATGAAGACAAGCCTCTCACAACAAAGAGTGGCAAATGGGCTCTGGCGCTATCTATCATCGTATCTCTGTCTGTCATAGGTACAGCATCCATACAGACTAACTACGACAACGCGAACTTCAATACTGAGCTTCGCATGTATCAGGATATCAGCAACGCTAAGTGGGAAGAAGCTCTTGACAAGTTGTCTGAGAATCATAACACTCCTACTCGCCAGATGGTACTCATGAAGAATATTGCACTCATGAACAATGGACACCTTGGCGACCGTATGTTCCGATACAACAATTTTGGCGAGCCACCATACGTGAAAGATAGCCTAAAGGTACACATGGCTCAGGTATCAGCCCCTCTCATATACCTCAATTACGGCAAGACAAACTTCGCTAATCGATGGATAGTAGAGAATGCTGTAGAGTTTGGCTACAACATTGACATGTTGAAGATACTCGTCAAGTGCGCTATCATCAATGGTGAATACGACCTTGCGAAGAAGTATCTGAAGATACTCGGCAAGACCATGTTCTACAAGGAGTGGGCACTTGACATGTGCAAGTACATTGGACATCCAGAGTTGGTCAAGAAGTCCGAACTGCTTGGACCAATACACGAACTACATGCGAACTTCAAGAATGTACTTGACGGTGACAATGGTCTCTGCGAGATGTATCTGCTCAACTACTTCTCTAACACGATGAACAAGGACAGCAAGAAGTTGCAGGAAGTAACTCTCATCTATGCCCTGGTACAAAAGGACATACAGTTGTTCTGGCCTCGTTTTCTACAATACGCCACACTTCACTCAGGTGAGGAAATGCCTATCCACTATCAGGAAGCAGCCTTCCTCTATGGCAACCTCGAACCTCAGACGATGGACATCAGCAAGATGCCATTTGACAAGGAAAAGGTAATAGACAGATACGCAAGCTTCCAACAGGTGTCACAATCATTCCTCAAGCAAGGCATGACGTCAGAACAAGTTGGTGAAGCTATGAAGACAAGCTTCGGAGACACATTCTGGTGGTTCTACTTCTTCTGCCGCGACGTGAAGAGCTATTAACATTGCGTACTGCAATAACGAAAAGTAACACTGTACTTCAACATCAAAACAACTAAAGAGGTCTTCGTGTGACCGCAGCTCATGTGAAGACCGAGTTGTACTGGGGATGCGACGAGATTATGGGGATTAACCGTAGTTTTTCATTGCTTAGCATTCTCATGGAAGAGGTAAAGAGCCATCATT
>JAZLKQ010000531.1:0-3945 GCA_045597745.1 Bacteroidaceae bacterium
CTTGGCAGCAACGACAAACTGATTGCCTGGTCCAAATATCTTACTTACTTTTGGAACAGACTCTGTACCATACGCCATGGCTCCTATGGCCTGCACACCACCGGCCTTGAATATCTTGCTCACTCCTGCAACCTGTGCTGCAAAGAGTATTGCCGGATGCAGGCGTCCATCCTTGCCTGGAGGGCTACAGAGCACGATCTCGCTACATCCTGCTATACGTGCCGGTGTTGCAAGCATGAGCACTGTAGAGAAGAGAGGCGCTGTTCCTCCTGGGATATAAAGTCCCACCTTCTCTATGGCAACAGCCTTTTGCCAACAAGTGACACCTGGCTGAGTCTCCACTTTCTTGCCTACGAACTTCTGTGCTGCATGAAACTTTTCTATATTACTATGAGCCTGTCTGATAGACTGCTTAAGTTCATCGCTTATAAGTGATTCTGCCTCATGCAACTCAGCCTCAGATACCTGAAGCGAATCAAGTTGTACCTTGTCGAACTGGAGTTCGTAGTCCTTGACGGCAGCATCGCCTTCTGCCTTGATGCGGTCAAGCACCTGCTGAACGAGGTCGCGTAACTGTGCAGGGTCCTTGTGTGGACGCTCAAGCAGTTGCTTCCACTCTGACCTGCCTGGATACCTAATTATATTCATCGTAGTCTATAATGTTGACACCTTATAATATCATCTTCTCTATAGGCAATACGAGGATGCCCTCTGGTCCAAGATTCTTTAGCTGACCAATGATTTCCCAAAATCTCTTCTCTTCAAGTACGGTATGGATAGAGCTCCATCCCTCTGTAGCAAGTGGCATGACTGTAGGGCTCTTGATACCAGGAAGCACAGAGATGATGTCGTTGACCTTATCTGTTGGAGCATTCATGAGGACATACTTCTTGTCTTCTGCAGCCTTGACCGCATCGATACGGAAAAGGAGTTCTTCGAGGATTGCCTTCTTGTCTGCATCCATATCCTTGTTGCCGATAAGGAGAGCTTCGCTCTTCATCACAACTTCTACCTCCTTGAGGTTGTTGCTTACAAGGGTGCTTCCAGAGCTTACGATGTCAAATATTCCGTCTGCAAGTCCTATGCCTGGCGCTATCTCTACTGAGCCCTGAATGACGTGAACATCCATATTAAGGTTGTTCTCCTTCATAAACTTGCGAAGGATGCCTGGATATGATGTCGCAATCTTCTTGCCGTTGAACCACTGTACTCCCTGATAGTCTATAGCCTTTGGTATAGCCAAAGAGAGACGACACTTGGAGAATCCGAGGCGCTTGATGATATCTGCATCTTCCTGACGCTCAACAAACTCATTCTCTCCCACTACACCGACATCAGCCACTCCATCGGCTACTGTCTGCGGGATGTCGTCATCACGGAGGTAAAGCACCTCTATAGGAAAGTTGGAAGACTGCACGAGCAATGTGCGCTTGGATGAACTCACCTTGATACCTGCTTCCTGCAGGAGAGCCATTGTGTCTTCATAGAGACGGCCCTTTGATTGTACTGCAATTCTTAACATAGTTGTATATATTTTTATTAGTCTTATTACATAAAAAAAGACCTGCGCGATATTCATCGGCAAGCCTCATTGTTTCTGTCATGCATTATGCAAAGCACAGTCAAAACATCTATCCACGCCGATGGTTATCTGTCGTTGAAATGATGATGATGATGATGTGCAGTAAATGACTTCATAATGCTAATAATATGTATATAGAGTATTGGTAATACTACAATTATTGAGTGCAAAAATAATTGATTTATTTAACATGACAAAACGTTATGTCAAGAAAATGAGCAAATTGTAATGATTTTGTCATCTTCTGACGTCAACAGAACACCTTCCCGTAAGTAATAATGCAATCCGTCTGCTTGCAATAGGTACCCACCTGCAATCTCTTTCCTCCTGTCAACGGACGCGATATATTGTCTAATATGCTCGAATATGAATATATATCTGCATCATATACTACATAATCATACTGCATCAAGTCCTTGTCCTCAAGAGCATGATGGCCCATCTCCAACACATCTTCCTCTGCGCACAACTTGTCCACTGTCAGTCCATAGCATTCTGCAAGCTGAGTCATTCTGTCAAGAGAGGCCTCGTCACCAATAAGCAGATAACGGAAACGACGCATATACTGCAAATGGTCCGAGCTCTTCGAGAATGGTCTTCTTATCTGTCTTGTGACAAACACGCAAAAGGCTTTCATATATATAGCGACGTATATGCACAACGACAGAAAGAACGAATAGCTGCTGAAATGCTTCTTGAAGAATATAATCATCGCATGATAGAATGCATATACATACTTGAACGATGTCTTATGTGTACTCTCACCCTTATAGTGCAAGATCCTTGACGGCAGATAGTAGTTCTTGTACCCCGTAAGCTTAAGCCTATACGACAAGTCTATATCCTCGCCATACATAAAGAATACCTCATCAAGCAGTCCGCTCTTATCGAGTGTGGCACGACGAATAAATGTATATGCTCCAGATATCACATCTATCTCGTTTGCCTCAGAAATGTCAAGATAACGCATATAGTATTTGCCAAAGGTACGGCTCTTCGGAAACAGTGTACACAATCCGCTCATCTTGCAGAATGCAGTAAATGGACTTGGGAATCCTCTTCTGGACTCAAAGGCAAACGACCCGTCCCTATTGAGCATCTGGACTCCGGTTGCACCTACATCTCTCCGACTGTCAAGCAAGGCTATACATTCCTTTACAGTCTCCTCTCCGACAAATGTATCTGGATTGATCAGTAGAACATACTCGCCTGTCGATTGGCTAATGGCCTGATTGTTGGCTTTAGCAAAACCTACGTTATCCTTATTCTCTATGTATTTGACATTGGGGTATAATGTCTTCAGATATTCAACAGAACCATCTGAGCTGTAATTGTCTACTACAAACACTTCATGCTCGACGCCATCGAGAGCACGAGCAAGAGAGTGAAGGCATTGATTGAGATAATGCTTCACATTGTAGTTGACAATAATTACAGATAGTTTCATCATGTTACCTTAACTTGTATATACTACACCTTCTCAGAAGATGCGATAGACTCTTCACTTCTCAGATTCTCCATATACTTACGCACTTTGTTGTCCGATGGTATGCACAAACCCGTTGATGCCAATGCTATTACAGCACACAGCACGTATGAAGTGTCTATCACCAGATAATAGCCTACAATGTTTAGCACTGCAGGACAAACCATCATAAGCAGGCGGATAGCACTCCATAAGTGATAGGAAGCAAGTGCCTCGTCATTATCAAGACGGCGTAGACCTCGTGTCGTATTGAGCGAAAACAGTTTGAAAGACAATGGGACGCTCACCAACGTTGTCATTATACATACCATCCTCAATGCAAACTCATCTGTCACATACTCCTCTCCAACAAATATTCCATTGGGGATGACATCAAGTTGTCCCAGCACCAATGCCACTACTGCAAGCAACCAAGCTACCACCAATTCTATCCACAGCACACGTACCAGCGACTTTATCTGCTTTTCCATTTATCAGTTCAATATTATTATCTTACACTGCCACACCTTTATTAAATAAGGTGATACTCCTAATAGAAAAAAACTACATCTGTCCAGTAAATGGCACTCGATTGAGAATGGACCTGCCAAGAGTCACCTCGTCCGTGTACTGCAATTCGTCATTGACTGACAGACCTCGTGCAAGTACTGTCAGGCTGACAGCAGAAAAACGAGCAAGCTTTCTTGATATGAAGAAGTTGGTCGTATCTCCCTCCATCGTACTGCTCAAGGCAAGTATCACCTCCGACACTCCGCCAGCCTCTACCCTATCGACAAGACTCTGTATCTCGAGATTTCCCGGTCCTATACCGTCCATTGGAGAAATCACTCCACCAAGCACATGGTACAATCCTCGATACTGAGACGTCGCCTCTATG
>JAZLKQ010000532.1:0-2270 GCA_045597745.1 Bacteroidaceae bacterium
CTTGAGCATTGTCACTGCGCCGCCGTATGGTGCAATAGTGTCTTTCATACCCATTGCAAGGGCACCGAGGATTGGCATCAAGAGGTTCGCTGTTGCTGTGTGGCTCATGAATGTTGCCATCAAGTAACAAACAAGACCAGAGCCGATGAATACCATGATTGGTGACCATGTGCCGAATGGAATTGCTTCTACGATATGTTTTGCAAGACCACTCTTGTCAAGACCTACACCGAGGGCGAAGCCACCTGCTACAAGCCAAAGAACATCCCATGAGATTGACTTCAAGTCGTCTTTGCCTATTACACCTGTGCAGCTGAATACGGCAAGAGGAATCAATGCAACGATGTTAGCATCCAAGCCTGTCTTGTCGTCAAGCATCCAAAGGAGTACTGTGATAGCAAATGTGATGTATACGATGATCGACTTTGTATCTTTCTTAAACTCGCCATGAATAGATATCTCAATATGCTTCTGCTTGAATGGATACATCTTTATGAGGAGGAACCATGCGAATGCCATGATTACGATTACGAATGGTACCATTATCTCCATCCACTGTGGGAAGCTGATTGTGCCGAGACCACTCTCATTCATGTACTTCAATGCAATCATGTTTGGAGGTGTTCCGATTGGTGTTGCAATACCACCTACATTAGCGCCTACTGGTATGGCCAGTGCGAGAGCAACTTTACCTTTGCCGTCAGCTGGTAGAGATCGGAGCACAGGAGCCACAATCGCAAGCATCATGGCTGCCGTAGCCGTGTTACTCATAAACATTGAGAATATTGCTGTGACGAGCATAAAGCCAAGCAATACAATTTCGCTTCGTGTGCCGAATGGCTTAAGCATTACTCGCGCTAAGTTGATGTCGAGACCTACCTTTGTAGCTGCCATAGCCAGTGCAAATCCACCAAGGAAGAGCATAATGATAGGGTCGGCAAACGATGCCATGATGGCCTTGTATGATATCGCTGTGCCAAACGCCTCAGCAGGCATCTCACCAGCTTGAAGGAATATGAGTGACTTGTTTGATACTGTCAGCAGCATCAATACCATTGTAACTACAGATGTTGTCCAAATAGGAATTGTTTCCAATATCCACATTAACGCTGTAAATGCGAATAATGCTATCACGCGCTGCTCAATTACTGTCAAATCAGGCATCCCCAAGAATGACGCCGGTATGTTCCAAAGGATGAGGAGCACTGCGACACATATCAGGAGCTTGATCGTTTTCTTCTTGTCCATGTTTAATGTATGTCTTGTTTTTTAAAGTTTTTAAGTCTTGTGTTTAGACGTGCAAAGATAAATAAAAAGATAAATCCACGTTCTTGCTTGCTATAAAAAATATGTATCTTTATACACTATTATTGTGACATATTACCTTTCGAGTTGAAACTATGGAATGGCTTTATCATAACAACAAGTTTTTATACTATTTGTGTGGTTTTTTCACTATGCACTGGCCCCGTTTTTTATGCCGTAGTGCAGAATCTGTAGTGATGTCGTATATTAGTTCGCACTCCGATCAAAGAGAATATGTTGACGGACGCGTCAGGCATTATTGTCGTCTGTCGCAGAAGGTTTGTTTGCCCGCAGATGCATCGTCAGTTGCTTCTTTTGCTATTCCTCCGAAGGTCAAGGGACATCCACGCAATACTCCTTATTACATAGATGCATACGAACACCTACGTCGTTTTCCTGGTGGTTGTCGTTTTGTGCCTTGTTTTGGTGATGTCAGCTATGTACCTTCTGTGCCGTCGTTGGTGAAGAGTCGTCCTATATGTGATGATGCTTCGCAGAATGCCAATTCGGTTCTTATGTGCTTGAATAAGATACGGCACTTCAATTTCATCAATGATCCATACTTGTGGACGGAGAAGAGAGATATGCTTGTTGGTCGTTCGGTGGTCGTTCAGCCTCAACGCGAACGCTTCATACAAATGTATTTTGACCACCCAATGTGCGACCTTGGTCAGATAAATAGCCATAATCTTCATGATCCTCGTTATCTTAAGCCTAAAATGCCTATTGGTGAGCATCTGAAATATAAGTTTGTCTTGTGCATCGAAGGTCATGATGTGGCATCTAATCTCAAGTGGGTCATGTCGTCTAACTCACTCCCTGTGATGCCTCGCCCTAAGTTCGAGACATGGTTTATGGAGTCGACTCTCATTCCTGATTACCATTACGTGTGTATTCGTGATGACTATTCTGATCTCGAAGACCGACTGAAGTACTATATTTCTCATCCCGATGAGGCTCTGGCC
>JAZLKQ010000533.1:0-5940 GCA_045597745.1 Bacteroidaceae bacterium
AGCTTTATACGTCCGTATGATTAAATCAAATCCTCCGTATGTGTAAATGTTATTGTCCCGATGTCATGTTCATAATAAAGCATCAGACCGTCGTATAATAGCTCGATACGTTGGTATCGTGCCATGAAACGGCGGTCTGATGATATGATGTAATGAATGATTTGTGTCTGCTATTGATACTGCCTGATCCTGACGTCTATGCCACTTCCATCAAGCAGAGTCTGCACTCTCTGTATGTCAGTCTGTCCATAATGGTAAGGGAAGAGTACCTTAGGACGTATGACCTTTGCCGCCTTTGCTACCTGCTCAGGAGTCATGGTAAATGGGAGGTTGCATGGCAGGAATGCAATGTCGATGTCCTTGAGTTGTGCCATCTCCTCTATGTCCTCTGTGTCGCCAGCTATGTAGATACGTAGTCCCTCGATGGTGAGCACGTAGCCGTTGTCTCGTCCTCGTGGGTGAAACTGCTGCTTGTCTGCCGAATTGTTGTATGCAGGCACGGCGTCGACAGTCCATTTGTCGGAGAGTTGTCTGTTGTCGCCATTCTTCATGATGATGCCCTTCCCAGAGAGGAGCTCGTTGCTGCGTGGGTTGACAATGAGAGTTGTAGCGTCTGTAGACAACTGTTCGATGGCCTTAGCATCGAGATGGTCGGCATGTTCGTGTGTCACGAGTATATAGTCTGCCTTAGGCATGGTGGAATAGTCTGTAGCTGGTGGTATCTTGTCGCCCACAGGATCTACGTATATCCATCGTCCTCCTACGTCGATGCGAAGCGAACCATGCTTGATGCGGTAACATACCACACGTGTGCCGTCAGTGGTAGCAAAGACATCCGCTTCCTCCTTGGTCACAGCCTTGCCTGCGTCTTGCCAACCCATATATCCGTCAGTGAGTTCGACTACAGTATATCCAGCCTTAGTCAGTATGTCACAAGCAGTCTTGCTGCGGTTGCCGCTTCGGCAATATACGGCTATCGTCTTGTCCTTAGGCAAAGCAGTCGTCGCACGTTGTTCGAACTCTGCCTGTTTGACGTCTATATTCTGGCTCTCGGCTATATGCCCTTCAGTATATTCCTCGATAGTGCGGACATCGAGACGTACTACTTCGTTACTTGATATTATGCTCTCAAACTCGTCAGCTCCAACGCTCTTGTACGAGTTGGTCTGTGCATTACAGCTCAATAGCGTCATCATGGAGGCAAGCAGTCCCATTGTTGTAAGTCTTAAGTTCATTGTATATTAATTGTTATGAATTTGTCTGTATGTGCGCAAAGTTACAACAAAAAATGTTATGGGTGAAACAATAGCATTAGATTATTATTTTGCTATTAAACAAATACCTTCCCGCTTGCTTTCTAATATAATAAATGGAATATACATTGCATGTCTTAGTACATTAGAGGTGATGAAGACTATACATACGAGTGAGTTTACCATATATTGATTTGCCGGCATTATCATATTGTAAAGAAGTTTTTTTGTTATTTTATTAGATTTTTATTGTTTGTTGACTTTATGTCGTTTTTTTTTTTACTTTTGTCTTCGTCGTAGCTTGCGATAACATGTTATCTTATAAATTACTTTATTATTAATTATAATCATGCGTAAAGATTTATGAAGAAATTATCAGTATTAGGAATTCTGGCAATGCTTCTGTTGCTTGGTTCATGTTCGAAAGATGATGACTCATCTGCACCAAAGAGGGAGTTTAAGAATTGTGAAATTGAAGTCAATGGTATTACTATTATGATGAGAGCTGTAGAGGGTGGAACCTTTACGATGGGAGCAACACCAGAACAGGAAGAGCTCGCTTTTGAAGATGAAAAGCCTGTGCATAAGGTGACTCTTAGCAATTTCTATATCGGTAGGACAGAGGTGACTCAGGAATTGTGGGAGTCTGTAATGGGAAATAATCCATCATACAATAAGTCCAGCAATCAGTTGCCTGTGGAATGTGTGTCGTGGTATGACTGTCAAGACTTTATTTCCAAGCTCAATACACTAACAGGCGAGAAGTTTCGCTTGCCTACAGAGGCAGAGTGGGAATATGCTGCAAGAGGAGGTAAGAAGAGTAAAGGATACAGGTACAGTGGAAGCGATTTGCTTTCAAACGTTGCCTGGCATTGGGGCAATAAAGGAGGAACAGGTGTTACTACACATGAAGTAGCGACTCGAACACCAAACGAACTTGGTATCTATGACATGAGCGGTAACGTATGGGAATGGTGTCAAGACTGGTATGGGGATTATAGCAGTGACGCACAGACAAATCCAAAGGGACCATCTGATGGCGCGTTTCGTGTGATACGTGGTGGCAGTTGGTACTATGAGGGCAACGGGGCTTGTCGTGTAAGTGTTCGTAATCCTTTCATGGAGCCACAGTTTGATAACCATACTACTGGTTTGCGCTTAGCAATGTCTGAATAAGAGTCTCTGTCTGTAGACTTATATACATATAAAAATCTCCGTAGGCAACAGATACCTACGGAGATTCTTTTTATATATGTTGACTATATGCCTTTATTGACTAAAGCACCTTCTTGTAGAGCTCTACGATCTCAGCCTCAGTCACGTCTCTTGGATTGCCAGGAGTGCAGACGTCAGCAATAGCCTGGGCAGCAAGTGCAGGGATGTCAGCCTCTGTGATATTGATGTCAGAGAGATGCTGAGGTATGCCTACACGTATGCTGAGTGCACGTACAGCGTCGACTGCTGCTTGTGCAGCTTCTTCGGCTGACATACCAGTAGTATCAACACCCATTGTCTTTGCGATTACTCCATATTTCTCTATGCACTTAGGCATATTAAACTCCATGATTGTTGGAAGAAGCAGAGCGTTGGCTACGCCGTGTGGGATGTCGTGGAGCGAACCCATTGGGTGTGCCATGCCGTGCACGAGTCCGAGACCTACGTTGGAGAATGCCTGTGCCGCGATATACTGTGCAAGTGCCATGCCTTCACGTCCAACAGGATTGGTTGGCTCTTCGACAGCGATAGGCAGATTTTCCGCTATCATCTTGATAGCTTGGAGCTCGTACATGTCGCTCATGACCCATGCACCCTTGGTGATATATCCCTCAATAGCATGAGTGAGTGCGTCCATACCTGTTGCTGCTGTGAGTCCCTTTGGCAATGAATACATGAGTTCAGGGTCAACGATTGCTACGGCAGGGATGTCGTTAGGGTCAACACATACCATCTTAGCCTGACGTTCTTCGTCAATGATGACATAGTTGATAGTGACCTCTGCGCCTGTGCCTGCTGTTGTTGGAAGTGCGATGATAGGTACAGACTTGTGCTTTGTTGGTGCACATCCTTCGAGACTGACGATGTCAGAGAACTCAGGGTTGTTGCTTACGATACCGATGCCCTTGGCTGTGTCCATGCTTGAACCGCCACCGATGGCGATGATGCAGTCAGCACCAGATGCCTTGAATGCCTCTACGCCCTGCTTAACGTTCGTAACTGTTGGGTTTGGCTTGATTTCGCTATAGATCTCGTATGCGAATCCCACTTCGTCAAGTACGTCTGTCACCATCTTGGTTGTTCCCACCTTGATGAGTCCCTTGTCGCTACATACAAGCGCCTTGTGGAGTCCCATGCGATTGATGACTTCTGGCAATTCCTTGCGGCAACCAGCTCCGAAGTAGCTTACTTCGTTAAGAATAAATCTTTGTGCCATAGTTTTCTTTGATTAGTTAGTAATTAGTAAGATTAGTAATGTATGATTATGTATATCTTATACGTTTATTTATTCAACGCCCTTCATCATCTTCTTGAGCACTGGATAGAGACAGAAGAGGATGACAGATGCTACGCCTGCCATGACTGCAAAGAGAGTGAAGAAGTCAGGGAGTGTAGCTATCTCAAATCCACAGAATGTCTTTGCTTCACCACCTGTTGGAAGGAGAGTGGCAAGGTTGCCCGCAAGGATATTGCTGGCTGCATTTGACATGAACCATACGCCCATGAGGAGTGATGCAAGTCGTGCAGGCGAGAGTTTGTTAACCATTGAGAGCCCGATAGGTGAGAGTGATAGTTCACCAAGTGTATGGATGAAGTACAGGATAAAGAGCCACCACATCGAAGCCTTTGCTCCACCTTCGAGTCCGTGTGTGCCAATGGCGATGACTACATATCCCAATGCAAGGAGAAGAAGACCGATGGCCTGCTTGATGATGGATGGCACGTTGACGCCACGCTTGAGCAGGAACTCCCAAAGCATTGCCATGACTGGTGCGAATACGACTACTACGATTGGATTGATAGACTGGAACCATGTAGTTGGCATCTCCCAGTCGCCTATGTGACGGTCGCACTGCTGGTCGGCAAAGATGGTGAGTGATGATCCTGCCTGCTCAAATGCTGACCAGAAGAAGATGACGAATACGGCTATGATGTATATGACTCCGATACGTGACTTCTCGACAGTGGTGAGTCCCTTGTCTGTGATGATAAATACAGGGAGTGCAATGGAGATGGCATATATGGCAGCTGATATGTAGTCGTTGAAATTTTCGGCAGAGAGCGAGAATACGACCATCAATATGATGGCAGCGGCGATACAGCCCCAGAGACGTATAGGAGAGTTCTTGACTTCCTGCTTGTTTTCTTTTGCGGCATCAGACTCGGCGTCCTTCTGAAGACGAAGTTCTGACTTGCTTGGAGCGAGACCAATCTGCAGACCTTCAGGTGTCTTGAGGAACTTGTTCTTAAGAGCCCAGAATACAACTACAGACAGTATCATTGCACATCCTGCACAGAAGAATCCCCACTTAAATCCTGATGGGTCTGCCCAGTTACCATTGCCAAGTGGACCACAGATGAGCGGAGCGATAAAGGCACCCACATTGATGCCCATATAGAATATTGTGAATGCAGAGTCCTTACGACGGTCTTGTGGATCGTACAGGTCGCCGACCATTGTGGAGATATTTGGCTTGAAGAATCCATTGCCAATGATGAGCGCACCAAGACCGGCGAACATGAGTGTGAGTGAAAGTCCATTGTCTACATTTGCATCAATGGCTCCACCTTCTTCCATGATGCTCTGCTGAACGAAACATGCTGATGCAAACATGAGGAACTGGCCAATAGCCATGATGATGCCGCCGACGATGATAGAGCGTCTATTGCCCCAGTATCGGTCTGCGATATATCCACCAAGCAGTGGAGTGAGGTATACAAGTCCGGTGTATGAACCGTAAATCTGGCTTGCCTCGGCGCTTGAGAAAAAGGCTGCGACGAGGTAAAGTGTAAATAGTGCGCGCATTCCGTAATATGAGAAGCGCTCTGCCATCTCTGTCACGAACAACAGATAGAGGCCTTTTGGGTGTCCGTTTTGTGCCATAATAGTATATGTTGTATAAATAATAAGTTATAAATTATTAAGTTGTAAGTTGTCCATTATGCATTGATTAAACCTCCGTCTCAGTTCATCAAGGACATTTTAATATTAAACGAATTTAGATGATCTCAAATGGATGCTCAAATCATTATGCATTAGTCATTTTACCCATTTGTCCAACCACTTGAAGAATGTACGTTGCCAAAGGATTCCGTTCTGTGGCTTGAGTACCCAGTGGTTTTCGTCAGGGAATATGAGTAGCTGTGATGGTACGCCTCGAAGCTGGGCAGCATTGAAGGCTGACATTGCCTGGGAAGTGACAATGCGATAGTCTTTCTCTCCCTGTATGCAAAGTATCGGGGTGTCCCACTTGTCAACAAATCGGTGTGGAGAGTTGTCGAATGTCTTAGGATGTCCATGCCAATATGCACCACCCATGTCCCAGTTGGCAAACCACATCTCTTCGGTCTCGAGATATTGTTGCTCAATATTGAATATGCCGTCGTGGGCGATAAATGCCTTAAATCTCTTGTCGTGATGTCCTGCAAGCCAATATACGCTATATCCGCCAAAGCTTGCTCCTACGCATCC
>JAZLKQ010000534.1:0-3319 GCA_045597745.1 Bacteroidaceae bacterium
CCTCATTCTACAAGTCTATTGGTCTCGCTATCAGGAAATACTACCGACGGAGTAAATGACTTTGCCTCCTCGAAATCCATCTGTGCGTATGATATGATGATACAGATGTCACCTACCTGTACACGGCGAGCTGCCGCACCATTGAGACATATACATCCACTGCCTCGTTGTCCACGAATGATGTATGTTTCAAAACGTTCACCATTGTTGTTATCGACTACCTGCACCTTCTCTCCTGCAATGAGATTTGCGGCGTCCATCAGGTCTTCGTCTATAGTGATGCTGCCCATATAGTTGAGGTTTGCCTCTGTCACCCTCACACAATGGAGCTTTGATTTCATTACTTCTATAAGCATAGCGATATACGATATTTACTTATACTTCACGTTGTCAATAAGTCTTACCGGTATCTGTCCGCAATATACCGTGATACATCCCTGTATGTGCTGTGCATCATCCCATTCTGCAATGCTGAGCAGTGAGTCTGCATCAACTATCTCGTAGTACTGCACCTCAAGCTGGTCAACAGCATTGATATTGTCGATAGTCCACTGCTTAGTCTGAGTCAGCGTATGAGTCTTGGCGTATTCGACACTTTCAAACAGATACTTTGATATATTGAGCGCTATCCTTCTCTCCTCATCTGTAAGCAGAGTGTTACGGCTCGACATAGCAAGTCCATCCTTCTCTCTTACTATAGGACATGGACATATCTCAAGACGCAGAGCCCATGGAGCAGACTGTGACCTATAGTCGTCGACCATAGCACGTATAACGGCAATCTGCTGAAAATCTTTCTCACCAAAGTATGCCTTGTCAGGCTCAACCATCATAAAGAGCTTGCTTACTATCTGGCAAACACCATTGAAGTGCCCTGGACGCATTCCTCCCTCCATCACCTCATCGGTAGGAGGATAACTGAATGTACGTGTATCTGGCTCTGGATATATCTCTTCTACTGATGGGGCAAATGCTATTGTTGCACCTATACTATCGAGCAGTCTGCAGTCTGAATCGAGAGTACGTGGATATTTGGCAAGGTCGTTCTTGTCATTGAACTGAGTAGGATTGACAAAGATGCTGACCACTGTTACATCATTCTCTCTGACACTCCTGCTCACGAGCGAAGCATGACCCTCATGGAGGGCACCCATCGTTGGCACAAGACCGATGGTCTTGTTCTCGCTTCTGAAGGCCTCTATTGTGGCTTTCAATTCATGAACGGTATGAATAGTAATCATTTTAATTGTTAATCTTTTGATGACTCATATTCTAAATATCGTGCAAAGTAACGCATTATTTTTTAGATAGGGAAACTTTTATATGAAAAGTTAAAATTTGACAAACAAAAATCAAGGCAATGATGTACAATTAGGCACAAATCACAAAAAGATAACGAACTAATTCGAGATAATTATATAATTCTTTCTGAGCAGTAACTTATCTCAAAATCTATATCCTACATTGAGGATGACGTCTGCATCCTGATTGGCAATCTTGAACTTCTTACGGTTGGAATATATATTGTGTCTGTAATTGGCATGAAAGCGTACTATATAATGACGGTCAATGTTGTAAGTCATTGCCAGTCGAGAGAATCCATTTATACGAAAAGTCGGTGTACCATTGATCTTGCCCAATACAAGATTGGCATAGTCAAAATCTTCTGGCAGTATAGGGTCATCCGGATCAACTTTCTTAATCACGTACTTATGGGTGGCATGTTGATATAGGCTGATCATCGGTATTGATGACAGGTGGAAGAGAAGTCTGCCTCCATTGAATGACCAGTTGTAACCATATCCTCCTCCCAAAGACACCTGATTGGTACGAAACACGTCGTAGTCACCAAGAAAGAGCTCGTTGCTTCTGTAACGGCTCTGGTAGTAGTTGGCCATAATGATGAATGATCCAGCGCTACGCTTCTGTATCATGCTCGAACGAAGTGCCGCCGGTAGGGAGAACTTGCGATGGTTGAATACATAGTATCCCTCTACAAAGAATGTCTTGACGTTGTTGGATTCTGGGTCAAGATATGAGGAACGTGGTTGCTCATACAAGTCGGAAATCAAGTCAAATAGACCAAAATGCTGCGCACCATCAAAGCTCTTCATATCACGGTAACGCATACGGAAACCCCATTTGGCACCGTTCTTGGCAATACTGTAAGTGCGAGTCTTGTCATGCAGCAATGGTATCGGTATCTCTATGTTGAATCCCTTGTAGTTGATACCAATGCCGAAATCCGCCTTCTTTGTATGCATGAGTACCTTATAGTATTCATAGTCGTTGACATCATAATCAATTTCAGACAACAATTCCGCCAGTTCATCATCGTAAGTCAACGGCACATGTATATCATATCTCTGCCAATATCCTTCTGGAGAGATGTATACCTGCCGATTGAGTTCAGGCACTCCAACATAGTTAGAGTCAACACCCAAATGCTGCCTCTTCTCAATCTGTCCGTCCAGCTCGGTCAGAATCTTTCCCACTTTTGTGTCCATGAAGTTAATCGTAGAATCTTCTTGTGCATTTACTGTAAGGGAAAGACAAGAGCACGCCAGGAGTATGACTTTGATAAATGTTCTGATATTGATAGATGTCATTTATGAACAACTAATACTATGTTTCTATATTTACTCAAAGAAGGAATGATGAATGTAGAGATACCATATTCATCATTCCTTTTATAATTTATTCCCAACAAACTACTACTTCAGTGGCTTTGGGAAAGTACTATTGAAGTCCACAGTATAGAACTCCTTCTGTCCGTCAAGTCCCTCGTGTACCATCAGCTGGAGAGTACGAGACGAGAGATTGTATGTGCTGGTATGAGTAGTGTACCAGAGGTCTGTAGCTGGTATATGCCAGTTTGCCTTATCAGCATACTTTGTCTTAAGATCATTTACAACATTGATGAAATCTGCATTTGATGCCCTGTCAGCATTATTGTACAGCAATTTTGCAGACAGTGTTGGACCTGCATATTCTGTAGCCCAGAATCCCTCATCATCAGTATCGATGGTGTATGTGTTAGTATACCATACTTTCTTCATGAGCGACTGCATACCCTCAAATGACTCTTCGGTGTCAGCATAAGAAGCCTTCAGCAAGTCATAGCGCTCATATCCACATCCCGTATTCTGTACAAGTTGCTTCTCTGCATATATCTTGTTGGTGAAGTTTGTCATGATTGTAGCTAATGATGGCGCATTGATATCTGTAGACTCAGTGAAGCATGGCTTGTTGTCAACAAACTCAAGTACGGCACTACTTACAGAGTCACATATAAGCCAGTGAAATGCCTGTGAGTCAC
>JAZLKQ010000535.1:0-8424 GCA_045597745.1 Bacteroidaceae bacterium
ATTACTTACAGCAATACTTGCAGTTGCTGCCATACTGACGAGCAATGCACAGGAGAAGTTGATTGTTCTGAACGAAGGTATTTGGCAGGCGGACAATGGTCAGGTATCGTACTTTGAGGATGGCGCTATAGTATCCAATGAGTGGTTTCGTGAAATCAACGGGATGAAGCTTGGTGACACTCCGAACGACATAATCCAGTTGAATGACAATCTCATAGCCATAGCAATGAACTGGAGCAACATCATACAGTTTATCACTCCAGAGGGAGTTGCCGTTGCTGCGACGGAAAATGTCCCAAACAATCGCAAGCTGGCTACGGATGGAGAATATATTTATGTGACATCGTATGCACACGAATGTGGAGTGGCAGACGACATGATGTACTTCGAAAAGGGATATGTGGCAAAGATTGATTTGACGACATTCGAGGTGGTGAGTGCTGTAGAGGTGGGATATGAGCCAGAGGGCATCGCATACTACAAGGGTCATCTCTTTGTCGCCAATACAGGAGGCTATGCCTTTCAGGAGGACCATGACTACGAGACCACGGTAAGCATCATTGATGCCCAGACTATGGAAGTAGTGAAAGAAGTGGACACGGGTCATATCAATCTCTATGGCAAGATGTCTCAGAGTGGCAAGTATCTCTGCATCAATTCGGCTGGCGACTATTATGATGAGATTGCGGCAACGATTATCTTTGACTGCGAAAGAGCATTGAATGGCGAAATGCCTTGCCTGCAGGCTCTGGAGTGTGCTGCTACATGCAATACGAGGGCAAGTGACGGCAACTTCTATGCTATCGGCTCGAGATATAGCTATATTACGGGAGAGTCTTATTATGACTATGTAACTATCGACCCTGCCGAAGTCATGGCTTCTGGTGGTGAGTCAGGAGTATACGAAGGACTGCCAGGTACAGTCATGGATGATATCAAGATGATGAATACACCTTATGGCATATATGTCAACCCTTATACAGGATATATATATGCAACAGACGCGGCATCGTATGCTTCAGCCGGTCAGCTGTATCAGTGGGATCCTGACGGCAATCTATTGAGTCAGAACAAGGTGTATATCAATCCTGGACATTTCCTTGCCCTGCCACCAGACGGCGTATTCCCAACTGGCATAGAAAGCGTCAGCCCTGTGATAGAGGACAATAATATGTACGATATGAGTGGACGACGTGTGACATGTCCACAGCGTGGCAACATATATATTCGTAATGGCAAGAAATACTTAATGAAGTAAGCAACTGATAACCGTATAAGAACAGACATTATTAATCAAAATAAATATAAACCAAATGAAAAAGTTTCTTTCTATGCTGGCACTCATAGCAGTGTGCGGCATTCAGAGTGCATTTGCGGTAAGCGTTAAGGTAACGATGAACACTACCGCAAAGACAATGACACTCGTTGAGAAGAACTCGAAGGCGGATGTGGCAGTAGGCACTCCAGAAGGTACAGTATATACCTTCGATGTGGCCCCTGGCACTTACGTGCTTACGGGGTGGGATTCGGACGCCCATACCAAGGACTATGGTACCATCGAGATTGAGGTCGGTGATGCTGCAGACCAGGCGTTTCAAGTGTTCACAGTAACAGCACAATGCCAGAGCTTTTATGCTGATACCAAGACAGGTTGGGCATACGGCACGGACTGGACTGTGAAGGATGTGACTTGTCGTACTCGTGAAGGCAAGCTTGTACCAGTGACTATCAGCGATTATACGCTTGTCAATACTTCTGGCAACAAGTACCAGTACAAGTACATGCTCACGCTCAACGGTACTTCATACAGTTTTACATCTGTACCAAGCGATGCGCTCAAGGCTCAGGGATATATGGAGACATCTTGCAGTGGTACTGTTACTGGCAATGCAAACTCAACCTTCACTATGCCAAAAGGTGGCGAGTTTACAATCACTTTCCCTGTAGGCTCTAATCTCAAGGTGGCACGCAAGCCAGGCGGTACTAACGGTTCGGGTTCTGTTCACTATGTATTGTTTGATGATATTCAGCCTGTAAGCAAGACTGTATCAGGAGGCAACAACGTGTACAAGTACAATCTTGCTGATGGTACAACATACAATTACCGTCTCTGGAAGCAAGGCAAGCGTACCAAGGCAGGTATATTCGTGTATTATATAGGTTCAAGCAATGACGGCAAGGTATGGTCTGCAGAACGTGATGGATTCCGTAGCCTTGATTTTACCAATGATGATCTTGCAGAAGATGCACGTTGGATGAACAAGGACGTGACTGCCAACAACAAGGCAAATGTCGCCAACATCATGCTTACAGTCAACGAACGTGGTCATCTCTCAATGCATGCTGGTGATGTCAAGACTCTTGGTGCTCAGCGAGACTGGCAGTTGACAAATAGCAGTACAGGCAACTATTTTATTGAACCTGATTATCATTATACAGTACTCAATCTTGATGGAACCACAGGCAACGATGTTGTCAGCATCACAAAGGCAGAGGGTGATTTCAGCCCTTGGGCAACACTTAAGGCAAACAAGGCTGGTTCTGCTCTTGTGCTTGTCAGCTATGATGCAATGAAGCTGACACAGTGGGCACGTTCAGGTTCGGGTACAGCCTCTTCTCCATACAAGATGGCAGAGAGTGACTTCTTGTATGGCTCAGAGTGGAGTGCGTTGTGGCCAGAGAACACAGGAGCATTTATCGTTACGGTTGATGCACCAGCATCATCTCTTGACTCAAAGATGTATATCAACGAGAAGTACAATGCTGATACATTCAAGAATGCAGGAGCATACGTAGATGCAGAGCATGATGTGTTCTACTATCTTAAGGGCACAGCTGGATATGAATATACTTTCGCCCCAGAGCAGGTTGCAGACGTACAGATAGCATATCCTACTCTGACAGAGACCAGTGTAGCGTACAATGGTTTCAGCACTAATGGTGTGACAAAGAATGAAGACGGTACATACACAGTATTGCTCAAGCATGGACGTCAGATAGTATGCCTTACAGGAACTGATGGCAACAAGAGCTATCAAGTACTCACTGCCAAGGAGTGCGAACGCGTCATTACAAATAAGACTCATAATGATGGTAACTTCTACCCTGGTGACAATGTAGAGATACAGTACTCTGGACTTTATCATCCTGCCAACAAGATCTCTGGTATCTACAACATGTCTGCATTTGTGACATACAAGGGACTACCTAACGGTACGGAGGTTACTCAGACTGCCAATCAGTATCAGTTCTGCGGAACTCCAACAGCACAGCTTGTAAAGATGCAGATACCTTCAGGTTGGGAACCAGGTGAGCCATTTGTGATGAACGATGCATGTATACAAGTCAGTGGATTTGGTGACCCTATAGGCAATCACCGAATCATAGACCCTGTAGCAGGACGTTCACCTAACTTCACAGCTATTTCTCATCAGACATACTTCGGCGCATTGCCAGATGTAGAGTTTGAGGTTGCAACGCCAGACTATATCTATGCAGAGTTTGATATCACGCCAAAGGTAGATAGTGAGATTACTCTTGTCAATAGCAAGGGCGAGATGTTCGCTCAGAAGGCTGATGGCCGATACTATCTCATTCCTGGTACATACAATTATACTATCGTGACTGATGGATATAAGTATGTCAGCGGTACATTCGACATCACAGGAAACGAGACTGAAGTACAACGATTCACAGCAGAACTTAAGCCTGTGGACAAGAATGGTTGGGATGGTATCTCTATACGTGAGCCAAAGCAGGTGACTGCTGCTGAGTCTGCAGCAGAAGGTAAACTCAATGGACTTGAGGGATACTACAAGATCACTAACGGTTATGAACTTGCATGGGTGGCAAACAACGTGAATGTCAACAAGGTTGCAGCAACCAATGCGGTACTCCTCAATGACATCACACTCTCTGATATGCCATGGAATACTATCGGCAACAGTGCAAATACCCCTTATAAGGGTGTATTCGAAGGCAACGGATACACTATCTCTGATCTCTTGGTCAATGCGACAAAGCAATATACTAATTCACTCTTCGGATATTGTGATGGTGTGACTATACGCAATTTCACTCTCCAAGGTATTATCATGTCAACAGCAACTTATACAGGAGCTGTAGCTTGTCGCCTTTCTGGTGTATGTACACTCTCTGATATTACATCTCGTGTAGATATATCTATGCCAGGTACTACTGGTAGTGCATACGCTTCTGGTATTGCAGGTTGGCTCGTAGGCTCTAATACTGCCAAGTACACTATTGAGCGCTGTGTATACGATGGCCATATTGATGTTGCATCACGCAACTATGCCGCAGGTATCGTTGGATACAACTCAGGCAACTACGACAATATCATCATACGTGACTGTGCCGTACGTGGTACTATCAAGGGAGGCAACTACATAGCTGGTATCATTGCGAACTTTGGTGGTGCCAACTCTGCTAAGGCAAAGATAGAAAATTGCTATAATGCTGCTAAGATAACAGCTACAGGCTCATCAGTCGGTGCTGTATGGGCATATACAAATGCCGCCACCGGTGTTGACAACTGCTACACTACTGCCAATTACAAGCTTACTTCTAACCAGGGAGAGCTCGTTTCAGCCGACCAGATGGCATCAGGTGAAGTCGCATATCTACTTGGTGATGCTTGGGGTCAGGAGATTGGCTTCTCTGACTTCCCAGAACTCGGTGGCATGAAGGTCTTTTATGATGAGGCTACTGATGTATACTATAACGAAGAACCAGAGCCTGAGACCAATTATGACCTTCGAGTCCTCACGTTCGAGGATAAGGACTGGAAGGCAGGAACCAACTGTGCCGGTGGCGAAGACTGGTCGTCACTTATCGACGAACCTCAGTACGGAGGCCCACTCCTCTATGGAGACGGTGGAATGGGATTCTTTGATGAAGATGACTATTATCATTGGGAAGACTTTGACAACACCTTCCTTAGCAGTATGCTTAGCTATGCATGGGGCTCATGGTGCTACTGGAGTGGTGGTCATGCAGTCTCAAATTATGCATCAGGAGATTTCAGTTCATACGGAGGCTTCGAGTCACAGCTCACAGTATATAAGAAAGGTGTAGATGGACTTGCACAGAAGGGTGCAGGACATAACGGTTCAGACAACTTCGCTGTACATTATGGATATTCTGACAGCTCAGGATACTCTATGTCAGAAGAGGATCTCCCAATGCTCTACTTTGCTGACGGCGAGGCTCGTGTCATTGACCACATGTATGTCAACAACACATGCTATGCTCTCAATGCATATCTCGAAGGCAACGGACTTACTCCAAAGATTAGTGAAGACGACTGGGTGAAGATTGTTGCAACTGCTGACAATGGTAACACTGCCGAATTCTATCTTTGCAATGGACCATCAAATATCGTGACAGACTGGACCAAGTGGGATCTCTCTGGACTTGGCGAGGTGACATGTGTATGGTTCAATATCACAGGATCGAGCGACAACGGTTTTGGATTCTCACAGCCAGCATACTTTGCATACGACGACGTAGCCGTAAGATTCCCTAAGCAGGCAGACGTCACCATCGGCACAGGCGGCTGGTCTACATTTGCCGCAGCGTTCGACGCCGTAGTTCCAGAAGGCGTTGAGGCATACTATGCTACAATGCAGGACGGCAAGGCATATCTCCACAAGATAGAAGATGGCATCATCGCTAAGGGCGAGGGTGTAGTACTCAAGGGTGAGGAAGGTCAGACTTACACAATGACTGCAACCAATGAGGAAGCCCAACTGATCGAAGGCAACTGCATGGTCGGTGTGCTCGACGCTGATGAGTTTGTCAACGACGGCAACGTCTATGTCGTGGCAACCAAGAATGATGTTACAGCATTCTACAGATATACAGCTTCTGTATTCCCAGTAGGCAAGGCTTATCTCAAGGCTACAGGCATGAATGCAGCCAAGGCTATCCCTGTACTCTTGGACGGCGAAGAGGCTACAGGCGTAGGCACCATCGCTACAGACAGCAGCACAGATGGCCCAGCATATAGACTTGATGGTGTACGTGCCAATAGCAATGCAAGTGGCATCATCATCATCAACGGCAAGAAGTACTATAAGAAATAAAACAGATGACAATGAAGAAGATATATCAATCACCAGAGTTAGATGTCGTCGCCATCGAGGAAGAGACAGTCATTGCTGCATCACCTCTTACTGAAGGCGAGAGTGGCAATACTCCAAATGAAGACGAGGTGGATGTCCCATTAGACGTACAGTCTAAGAGACGTGCCTTTGAGTTTGACGACGAAGATTTGTTCTAACAAGGTGTGCGCCATAGCACATCAATATACAAAGAGGAGGGAGAAGCCAGCACGATGGCTTCTCCCTCTCTTATTGAATACACGATAATGGTATAAGTGTGTGTCAATACGCCAAATGTCAATAGGAGGTGGTGCAATATGGTACTTTTCCCTTCTGTCATTTGTCCATAATGAGAATAATCACTAATTTTGCACTCGATTACGGTACTGGCACACACAGAGCCCCCGTCCCCAAAAGGTGGTGAGCAAGAAGGGGGATGAAGAAGGGTGTTGCCCAGTTTAATAGGGAATCAGGTGTAAGTGCTGAACAGTCCCGCTGCTGTGAGCGTCTTTTACCTCGCTGCGTATGGATCCACTGATACCGTTGTATGGCGGTATTGGGAAGGAGCAGAGTGAGGAGGCGCAAGTCAGAAGACCTGCCGTAAGTCTCATTCAATGTCTGCAGTTGCACTCGTGGGTTAGGCACTGCGGAATATGCATAATTTATAATGCATAATGCATAATAGCTGATGCTAATGCGTGATGGTTGGTGCACGCCTGTGAGTATTCGTCGTATCGTTGTAGGCTCGCAAGTGTGTAGACTATTTGCGTATGGTCATTGGTATGTGATGGACGTAACTATTTATTCATTAACAAATACTTATTATTATGCAACAACGACAGTTTTATTATCGGCTTTTGCTGATGTTGCTGTGCGTCCTGCCAAGTATGGCGTGGGCGGACAGGGAAGTGAAGCAGCCGGTCTTCGGCAAACAGGAGGTGACTGTTGCCGCAGACGAAGTAATCACGTTTGTCGACCCTAAGGGTGATGTTGACTACACGGGGCAGACTTCGGAGAATTGTCAGGGTATGACAATCTTCAAACCTGCAGTGGAAGGCATGTCTGTACAGGTCACGTTTGAGTACATGAACATGGGCGGTAGTAACAATTACTACTCTGTAGCCAACGTCTACAACGGAGATCCAGATGCGGACAACTCATTCGTATGGGCTACAAGTACCAGCAGTGTACCAACAAGCTACAGCGCTTCGGTATTGCCTTCGGGCGACATCATCCGTGCTTATCCTAATGAGCGCAGCAAGACTTATGAGAACGAGACATACTTCTCTACAAGTAGCGATGGTGCGCTCTCTGTAGCATTTGCCTATCGCTATGCGTATAGTTGTAAGGGATGGAAGGCTACAGTCAAGCTGGTGAGCCTCGATGATATGCAGACCAAGAGCGCAGCTGCAGACTACAGCTCTGTGTCGGCATCGGTAAAGTCAAAGCAGGGCGTGGCTCTCGCTGGCGTTAATGTAACGACAGAGGGTGTGATGAATGCCGACAAGCTGACCAGCGTCACTGTGAAGTTTGCCAAGAATGAAGGCGTGGTTGACCCTACTGCATTGAAGCTGTATGACGCAAGTGGCAATGATCTCGGTGCTACTGTTGCAGCAAACGGTGACAACTATGTGATGACTGTAGAAAAGGCTCTCGTAGAGGGCAAGAACAGTTTTGTAGTCAAGGCAGACTTCCTCGGTACAGCGGAGATTGGGGCAAAGGTGCAGCTCGATGTGATAGGCGTGACTACTTCGTCTTTGCCTGATGGAGTAGCATCATTCGCTACGGCAGAGTCGGTAGAGCTGACCAATCCGGCTCTCGTGCTGATGTCTTCTACGGCACAGACTATCACAGTGGGCGATACTCCGCTCGCATTCTTTGACGAAGGTGGTGCAGACGGTAAGATAAAGCAGAATGTCAACGGTACTATCACATTTGTACCTGCCACACCAGGCAAGAAGGTGATGATAGATGTGACGAAGATGAATATATGGCTTGGTTCGTATTACGTGCAGGAGTTCCGCATATACAACGGTACAGAGGTCAAGGCAAGCAATCTCATCAAGACACTCAACAACGGGGAGACTGGTATCATCCGTTCGACAAGCGAGGATGGTGCATTGACTATCAACCTCTTTGCTAATACTACAGCTACTACATACGAGAATGACGGTTGGGAGGCGACAGTATCACAGTTTGTCCCACAGCCAATGACTGTCAAGTCTACATCAGGCGAGGCGGCATCAGACGCTACATGTTCGGCAGGAGATGAAGCTGAGATGATGAAGATAAATATCACCAC
>JAZLKQ010000536.1:0-1583 GCA_045597745.1 Bacteroidaceae bacterium
CAGTTCACTCATAGCCATCATATACATGTTCTTCATACTGATAGACTATGAGAAGATGAGCTCGGGCTTCATACATCTGGTGCCAAAAGCGCAGAGAGCCTTTGTCAAAGGCATGATACTCGACGTGGAGTCCGGCATGAACAGATACTTCCGTGGTCAGTCGCTCATAGCTCTGCTCGTCGGAGTGATGTTCTCCATAGGATTTGCCATCATAGGGTTCCCGCTCGCCATACCTCTCGGACTATTTATCGGTATGCTCAATCTCGTGCCATACCTTCAGGTACTGGGATTTATCCCTACCATCATACTGGCTCTGCTCAAGGCACATGACACAGGAGAGAACTTCTGGCTCATCCTGCTATCGGCACTTGCGGTATTTACCATAGTGCAGACCATCCAGGACTGGGTAATCACTCCTAAGGTCATGGGCAAGGTGACAGGACTCAATGCCGCAGTCATACTCTTGTCGCTATCTATATGGGGCAGCCTGTTGGGATTTGTAGGACTTATCATCGCACTGCCTCTCACCACGCTCATCATATCTTACTACAAGAGATTTATACTACACGAGAATGACGACATCATCAAGACTGAAAAGGAAGAAAACAACAATTAGACAATAATGAAAAAACTATTATCCATGCCACCAAACGTGGTGGACAGGTTTCATACCATAAGCAATCTTGACGAGGAAGAGTACTTCTGCACATCCGACCCTATCGGTCATAAGCTGGGCAGCGGTGGCGGAACTACATGGCTACTCGAGGAATGTGCCGCCCATGACGCACAGACAGGCGTTGATGCAAGTACGGACTTTGATGCATGGCTCGCCAAGGGCAAGCGCATACTGGTACACGCTGGCGGACAGAGCCGCCGCCTGCCTGCATACGCAGCATGTGGTAAGATCATGCTGCCTGTACCTGTATTCAGATGGGCTCGTGGACAGAAGATAGACCAGACTCTTCTTGACCTGCAGTTGCCGCTTTATGAAGACATAATGAATGAAGCACCGGACAGTATGCACACGCTCATCGTAAGCGGCGACGTCTTTATTCGTGCTACCAAACCTCTGCAACCTATCCCAGAGGCCGACGTCGTATGTTATGGACTATGGGTTGAGCCTTCGCTTGCCAAGAATCACGGCGTATACTTCATGGACCGCAAGTCTCCAGATATTCTTGACTTCATCTTGCAGAAGCCTTCGACAGCTCGTCTTGCCGAACTCATGCAATCCCATCTCTCGCTTATGGACATAGGCATCTGGCTACTGAGCGACAAGGCTGTGAACATCCTAAGGAAGAAAAGCAAGAAGGATAACGGACTCGACATGAGCATATCACGTCCTGATGCAGATGGATTCTGCACATACGACCTGTACTCAGAGTTTGGCTGTGCTCTTGGTGCACATCCTACAAGTCCAGATGACGACATAAGCAGCCTCAAGGTGGTTATCCTGCCTCTTGCAGGTGGAGAGTTCTATCACTTCGGCACAACTCCAGAGATGATCAGTTCTACCCTCTCCCTGCAGAATGTCATCAAAGACCAGCGCCTCATCATTCATCGAGAGGTGAAGACCCAGCCAT
>JAZLKQ010000537.1:0-4824 GCA_045597745.1 Bacteroidaceae bacterium
CCGCTTGGCCTCCGACTTCTGCTCTGCATGTGGACAGCGATTGTCATATACCAGTATTGAGTCACAATCAAGCATTGCTGTTATACCTCCTACACCACCAGTTGTAGAAATTGTACCTCCTCCACCTCCTCCAATTAGTTCTAAGACAATAGCAGAAGGCGTGCATCCATTATCACAGGAAGATATTGTTAATCAATTATCTGAGGAAGTACACGAACAGATAGAAGAGACTTTGCCATTATCAGATACAATAAATGATATTGTTGACACACCCGTTTCAGACATATCAGTTAATACAACCGAACAAGACAACTGTGATGACATTGTAGATGCTATAGATAAGGATAGTATGTCCTCTGGTGATGAAGATAACATTCGTCTGCCAGAAGATGGTATGGCACAATCTCCATATATTTCAGATGACGACACACAGCAAGCAATTCTACCATCTCCATCTATAGATATATCACAATCAGAAGATTCTGAACCTTCAGACAACATATCTCCACTCTCTCAAGATGCTCAAGATGATGAGATAGAGACATTAAATGAAGAGCAGACACATACTGATGTGACTAATAAATCAAAAGAGAAGAAATCGATAAATATTCTTCCATTTGTTATCTCCGCTGTAATTATTGCCTTTGTTATATTGATTATTGCAATTGTTATGGCAATATAGTTGGTGGCATATAGATATATGACATTATGAATTCTGCTCATTTGTTAGGAAAAAGAGGTGAAGCTATTGCTGTAGAATATCTTCGCAGTAAAGGTTATGATATTAAAGAAGTTAATTGGCGATTCCATAGAGGTTGCGAAATCGACATCATAGCAACAAAGAATCGTATTCTTCATTTTGTAGAAGTAAAAACAAGAAGCTATACATCGGTTAGATATGGAACACCAGAAAGAGCAATAACAAGACAAAAGTATATCAATATAAATAGAGCGGTACTGTATTATCTAAAAAAATATCGTTATCTTCCTAATACTATATATCAGATAGACTGTATAGCTATTGTGCTTCATGATATTAATATTGAATCAATTAATCATATAGAAGATATTTGGTGTTATTGATATTGTAAAGTAGTAAGGATTGTTTAAAGATTTTATTGAAGACAGAAAATATTCTCATGTTATGAGAACAACTCTATAAACATGTAAAAATATAAGGATATGAAACTACGTATTATTGCTATTGTTGCTACCCTTGTTGCTATGACAAGCGTAGTGTCGGCTCAAAAGAGAAATCTTGTATTGCACTATGACTTCAAGCATACTGTTGGCAATACTGTCATTGACCTTAGCGCAAATAAAGTTAATGCGCAACTGAAGAACGGAGCTACTGTATCTGATGGTGTACTTCATCTTGGATATGCTGATGGATACCTTGACTTGACGGAGTCTGCTGGTCAGATTGTTAAGGGATTGACTGACTATAGTGTTGTGGTTCGATATAAAATTGACGCCTCGGTAGAGATAAAAGGGTATGGATATTTTCTGTGGTGTTTCTCTTGTCTTTCTGCTAATCGGGAGAAAGAGGGACCTTATCAGGCATATCGTATCAACGAACAGAGGTGTGAGACATCAATAGGTGGCTGGAGCCAAGAGACGGGTATTCAGGCAAGTAAGGTGTCAAAAAAGGGTAAGTGGATTACGGTGGTCTATCGTCAGAACGGAAACAAGGGACAATTGTATATCGATGGCGAACTTATAGGAAGTGAAGAAACATTCCCTGTATTGAGAGATATATTTACTATTGCACCGGCATATTGTTGGATAGGCAGACCACCATTTGATGGTGATAACTACCTGAGAGGTACTGATGTGGAAGACTTCCGAGTGTATAATATATGCATCTCTGACAAGGAGATGAAGAGGTTGGTCAAGTAAGGTATTGTAAATAAGTTCGAGTATTGAATAAAAAGATTAGTACGTAATACTCGCAAAGATATATTTTAAGCGAATTGACCAAGAATATTTGGAAATAACAATAGCAAACCATACCTTTGCAATAAATATGTACAAAAAATTACCATAACGATATTGCATCTTGTCTTGAACTTATGGTATAATGCTGTACAAACTCTGCATCTATTAATATTCATTATAAAATAAAAGCCATGAAAAAAGTCGTATCTACCACTATCGTATGTATTATGGTACTAATGGCATTTGCCCAGTCAAAGTTGAATTATAAGACTGACATTGATATACCATATACGGATGCCAAGTCTGGATATGCCATGGAAAGATGCAAGCTTGACATATATTATCCTACAGATGCAAAGGACTGTCCTGTAGTGGTGTGGTATCATGGCGGTGGACTTGAGGCAGGTAGTAAAGAGTTACCTTATCAGTTGAAAAATAGTGGATATGTGGTGATAGGAGTTAATTATCGTCTGTTGCCTAAATGTACTATAGACGAGTGCATAGACGATGCGGCAGCTGCTGTTGCATGGGCCTTCCGTAATGTTGAGAAATATGGAGGAAGCACAAAGAAGATATTTCTTAGTGGTCACTCAGCAGGCGGTTATCTTATAGACATGATAGGACTTGATAAGAAGTGGCTTGCAAAATATGATATTGACGCTAATGATATAGCGGGACTGTTTCCGTTGAGTGGTCAATGTGTGACTCATTATAACATACGCAAACAACAGGGTATTTCACCTCTTCAGCCTACGATTGACCAGTATTCGCCTCTATCACACATGAGGGCAGACGCTCCTCCTATCATTATAATATCTGGAGATAGAGAACTCGAGCTGTATGGACGTTTTGAGGAACAGGCATACTTCTGGCGTATGTTACGACTTGTTGGGCATAAAGAGGTCTATCTCTATGAAATGCAAGGATATGATCATGGTGCTATGCCACAGCCATCATTTCATATAATGAAAGAGCATATCAAGAAAATATTAAAATAAGGTAATATTCTGTCTGTTACAACCTTATACATAGACCTTCGTGCGCCAATATAGTATTGGCAAAGACTTCTTTTGCTTCATGTTGCAATATACGTTCATCTTCATATCTTGATGAATAATGTCCAATGAGCAGACGTTTGGCATTGGACAATCGTGCCATCTCACCTGCTTGCTTTGCTGTAGAGTGGAATGTATGATTACATCTGGACTTGTCTTGTTCGGCAAATGTGGCTTCATGGTATAGCAAGTCAACGCCTTGAAGCAACTCTGCATTGTTGGGCAAGAACATGGTGTCAGAACAATATGCAAAGCTACGTGTTGGGTCGGCAGGTGTGGTCAGTATGCTATTTGATATAACTTCGCCTTCTTCTGTTGTCCAATCCATACCTGCCTTAATATTATTGATATAGCATACTGGTATATTGTACGCATCTATCATGTCTCGTCGAATATGAGGTAATAAAGGTTTCTCCTTAAACAAATATCCACAACACTTAATCCTGTGTTTCAAAGGAATGGTATATACCTCTACAGACTTGTCCTCATATATTAGTGTATGTGCAGATGTATCTACTTCGTGTATGTTGACGCTGAAGTCTATGCCGTTGCAAAAGTAGTTGAGTTGCGGACGGAAAATCGATTCGGTATCTTTAGGACCATATATATTCAGAGTCCTATTTCTGCCCAATAGAGCAAGTGTAGAGATGTATCCGATAAGTCCGAACACATGATCTCCATGTAGATGAGAGATGAATACGTTGTTGATCTGAGAGAATTTGACATGGTATTTGCGCATCTGCAACTGAGTACCTTCGGCACAATCTATTAGGAAGTACTTTTCTCTAATATTAAGCACCTGGGCCGCTCCGGAATGTCTTGTTGTAGGTAATGCGCTACCACATCCAAGTACTGTCAGTTCAAACTTTTCCATATCATATGTGAGTTCTGAAAATCACACAACTTCAAATGAATGTGTTAATATATGAAACAATAAGTGAATATATCAAGGGTATTTTGAAATTAGTGACAATTTTGATACCTTAAAATTATAAAGGCACGAACTACATAAGCAGTTCGTGCCTTGAAACTGTATAAGTTGTATTAACTTAAATTACTTGCCTGCTTCGAGGTTAGCTTTGAGTGCTGCAAGAGCATCAATGTCACCAAGAGTTGTGCTTGCTGCCTTGTTCTGGATAGTTGGAGCAGCTTCCTTCTGCTGACGATTTGCCTTCTTTGCAGCAGCTGCTGCCTTCT
Organism: Bacteroidaceae bacterium; assembly: GCA_045597745.1. Lineage (GTDB taxonomy): Bacteria > Bacteroidota > Bacteroidia > Bacteroidales > Bacteroidaceae > Minthosoma. Next base: position 4,191 of record JAZLKQ010000537.1, read on the forward strand.
TAGCCTCACGAGCTTCAGCACGCTGTACATCTTCAAAGATGCGAGAGTGAGAAAGTATGATGCGCTTTGCATCCTTGTTAAACTCGATTACCTTGAATTCGAGTTCCTCACCAAGCTGTGCCTGGCTACCATCCTCCTTGACGAGATGCTTTGGAGTAGCGAAGCCTTCAACACCCTGCTCGAGAGAGATAACTGCACCCTTGTCAAGTACTTCGATAATCTTACCCTGATGGATAGAATCCTGAGTGAAGATATCCTCAAACTTGTCCCAAGGATTAGCTTCGAGCTGCTTGTGACCGAGTGAGAGACGACGGTTGTCCTTGTCGATGTCGAGTACCATAACCTCGATGTCTGCATTTGTCTGAGTAAACTCTGATGGATGCTTTACCTTCTTTGTCCATGAAAGGTCAGAGATGTGGATAAGACCGTCAACGCCTTCCTCGATTTCAACAAATACACCGAAGTTAGTGAAGTTGCGAACCTTTGCAGTGTGCTTGCTACCTACAGGATACTTAGTGTCGATGCTTTCCCATGGATCATCCTTAAGCTGCTTAACACCGAGTGACATCTTGCGCTCCTCACGGTCGAGTGTAAGAATCTGAGCATCTACTTCGTCGCCAACCTTCATGAAGTC
>JAZLKQ010000538.1:0-3409 GCA_045597745.1 Bacteroidaceae bacterium
GCTTAGACATGGCTGCACCGCTGACAGTAAAGTATTCCTCCTGCATGAGCTCGCCATAGAGTTCTTCTGGATCTTCATATACAGAAGCGATAGCATCATCGATGTCAGGCTGCTCGAAGAGCTCTGCATACATGCCTATCATGTTCTTGTCGTTGATGGTAGGAGTAGTCATCACATATACCTCCGTACCACCGTCAGGATAGAGACCTACTGACTTGTCGCCCGTATGAGCAGGATAAGAGAGCATGTCGCTCCACTTCTGATCTGCCGAAGTGAGAACTACGCAACCACCATCAGCATCCAGTTTGAACGTAGTGTGCAACTGTGACTGCATATCAAGTTTGTCCGCCCATATCACTAAGTATCCATGTGGAGGAATGATCGTGTTGACACTTATGTCAGATGTTGGTATCTGGTACTTAGTAGGCTTGTTGGCATTGTCACTGATATACATGCCCGCTACGTCGATAGGTTCAGAAGTAGTATTGTAAAGCTCAATCCAGTCGTTCTTCTTGAAATACTCATTGACGTAAATGGTATTTGCCGCACTGACCTCATTGATCTTAATAGGCGTAGTACCCGCAGCCATAATCTCCTCGTCAGGTATCTCTTCGTACATAGCTACGAGTGTGACTGTAGCCTTGTATGGGAGGTCAATCTCTGGATCTTCAGAATAGTACTCGTTAGTAGATGTGACTGACTCCTCCATAGTGAGCTCTGCATCCCAGAGTATATCAGAAGATGTGTTGCTATTGTTGTGCACCTCAACCGCAATGACGTTAGTACCCTTCTTAAAGTAAGATGCATCTATCGACATGACGCCAGTGTCAGGGTTGTCAGGAGCGTATGAAGATGCATACGTATTGTAGTACACATTGCCAGAAGGCATGTTGTATCTGCCGACCTCAGTTCCGTTTACATAGACAATACAACCGTCATCGATAGTATAATTGAGTGTAAACGAAGCCTTTGACGATGGAGCAGACGCGAGGTTAATGGTCTTGCGGAAGTAATATGTAGGCAGATAACCCTCTGTCGTAGTAGCCTGATTCTTACCATAACCTATAGGAGTATTGCCACTGCTCCACTTGCCATTGTAGTTAGTGTCTGTCCATGACTGTCCGTCGAGCGAACCGCCATCATAATAGTTCCATGCGTCGCCACGATTGACGAGTGTAGAAGTCTGCACGTCAGTAGCTATATTGCTTGTCCATCCGAGGAATCTGTAGCCTGATGGAGCTAACGCCTTGAGCTTGACTGGCGAATAGAGATAACCATCGAGCTTGCCCGTTGGCACCTCCATATCGTTGACCATGATGCCAGCACCCTCGACATTGCTGCTCAGACGTACTATCTGACGAGCTGTGCCAGGGTTGACATAGTTTGCCATCCTGCTGACCATATTGTTGATACGGTTAGAAGTCAACTGACCAACGAGGTCGTTGGCAGTACCCCATGGATTGCTCGTACCATATCCATTGTTTATGTTCATGCTTGGCGCCATACGGTTTGCCATCTCGTTGATAATCTGCTGACAACGTGTTGGCTCAAATACTGATCCAGAGATGACGCAGTAATGGTCAATGAACTTCTTCTTGAAGTCATCGTTCTGAAGCATATTGATGAATATCGTGACGAACTCTATCTCCTTAGTGATGTGCTTGCCCTCAATGCTTGTACCATCATAGTACTTGCCGTGAAGCTGGTCGAAGGTATAGTAAGTCTTGCGTGTGAAGTCTGAGAATGGATCGGATGAACCGAATGCCGCGTCAAGGTCGAAGAGCACGAAATGGAAGCGTCCATCGTTGCGGTCGCGGAATCCCTTGACGTTGTTCTGAGGGAAGTCGTTACCACCGAGATACAGCTGTACGGCAAGATAGTTGACGTACTCATCTATGTCGACAAGCTTGCAGATCTCCTCGTACGAAGCCTCTTCATAAGCAGTCTCACTGAGTTCATACCAACGGTCAAAGGCTTCGCGAGTACCCTCCATCTGTACGTAGCCAGAGTCAGGACTCATCTCAAACTGGTCCATCTCATCGGTGTCTATGCCGTAGTTGGCGTATGCGAAGTGTTTGTTGTTAGGTTCACGCATGTTGATAACACCCATAAACTTACCGTTGATATAGTGAAGTACAGGCACCCACTCCTGTCCGTCTACATAGAGACCAGAGCGGAGTATAATCTGCTGAAGCGCAGGATCCTTAAATCTCGCATAGCTGTCGTTACCTCCATTGCGTATCTGCAGAGTCTTGTTCTTATTGTAAGGCTTGTTAGGGAAGAATGCGTAGTCAAGCGAGTTGAGACCATAATAAGACTTTTGCGCCTTGAGCTTGAACGAGTAAGGAGTCCATGCCCTACTCCAACCGCCACATCGAGCGAGGTCTACTTCCTGGTTGAAGAGCATTATATATTCGCCTCCATCCTCTTCAGGGCCAATGTACTCGAAGTTGACAGGACGGTCCCAGTCCATGTTCCAGTTGCAGTTGGCAGTCTGTCCTGCACCCGGACGCCCGTTCTTGCTTCCCTTGACGAAGACACCATAGTCATTGCTATACAGGTCCTCATAACTACCTACCACTGAGATGATAGGGAGCTGGAAGTCCTTGTCGTTGTATATGTACGAACGGGTCACGACCTGCGATGGTATCATGCCGTCCTTGAAGAGTCGGAATCGGCTTACCGTAGTCTCGCTAAATCTGAATATACCCGTCGTGCTTGTCTCGCCGTTGCTGAGTGTAGGTGTGCTACCGTCAGTAGTGTAACGTAGTGTCGCACCCTCAGGGATGTTGACACATACCTGCAGAGTACCTGCAAATATCTGTGCGTCCTTGTCCACCACTGGCGCTGCAAGCTGCTGTGACGAGAAGACGCTTGTAGCGTTGGAAGCGCCTGGTGTAGGTATTGCCGTCACGCCCCATGCGCTGCCGCCATCGGAAGTGCGGGCGTATGAAGTACGTGAGATAGCCTGTGGATAGTCCTGCTGAACGTACACCTGTGTGCCGTTGCTGAGGATGATAGTACCGCCATCATAGTCGAGCTTGAAGTCTATCTGATTGTGCTCACCTGCGTTCCATATACCGTGATGGTCAAACCACAGCACCTTGTATCCATGTGAAGGCACAATGCCGATGGTAGATGGGAGCTGATACTTCTTCAGGTCCTCTGGGTCGTCAGACTCGTAGAGACCTGCGAGAGGCACAGCACTTGCTCCTGGATTGTACAACTCGATCCAGCTGCCATAATTGAATGAAGGGTCACGGTACATATCGATGTTGGATGACTGTATCTCGTTGACGATAAGGTTGCTTGGTAAGCCGAAATTTTCCGTAACTGATACTCGACAAGATGTGTATACATTTGGAGTCTGAGCCGAACGAGCACGTATGAAACAAGAACCTGTACCTAC
>JAZLKQ010000539.1:0-1258 GCA_045597745.1 Bacteroidaceae bacterium
ACGGGCAAGGAGACTCTGACATGGCACAAGATCGACAGCAAGACGTACAATCTCAAGCTTCTGCGCTTTGGCGAGCACCACATACAGCGTCTGTACGGCGTCATCTACTGGGTGGTGACAGTGATAGACTGCGAGGAGGACATGCACGACGTGCGCCTCTCTGTAGGTTCCAACTCAGCCTCTATGTGGTGGGTCAACGGTCAGGAGACTCTCCTCATGAGTGGCGACCGCCGTATGGTGGTAGATGACTGCATGTCTGAGCGCATTGAGCTGAAGAAGGGACGTAATGTTGTGCGTGGCGCAATCATCAATGGTCCGGGCATGAGCGACTTCTGTGTACGCATCTATGATGACGAGGGTAAGGTCGTCAAGGGATATAAGGTGCTGTAAGACTTAGTGAACTAAATTATAAGTTATAAATTATAAGTTGGAGGTTGCGTATGTTTAGCAACGTATGAAACCATAATCGTCTAATATATAACGAACTAACAAATGACAATCATGAACAATAAGATATATATAGCATCACTCATTGCGATGCAGTTGGCATGTACTGCCGCCAATGCTCAGGTAGGCAAACCATTTATCCACGACCCATCGACACTTGCCGAGTGTGATGGTAAGTATTACACATTTGGCACAGGTCAGGGAGGACTCATATCAGAGGACGGCGGCTGGACATGGAACGGCGGTGCAGTACGTCCTGGTGGGGGCGCCGCACCTGATGTGCTCAAGATAGGCAACCGCTATCTTGTGGTATATGGAGCTACAGGTGGCGGACTTGGAGGTACGCATCGTGGTGAGATACTCACCATGTGGAACAAGACGCTCGACCCAAAGAGTCCAGACTTCAAGTACTCAGAGCCACAGTTGGTGGCATGGTCAGAAGATGGCGATGACTGCGATGCCATAGACCCGGGTCTGCTGCTTGATCCTACTACAGGACGTCTGTGGATGAGTTATGGCACATACTTTGGCAATATACGTCTCGTCGAACTCGACCCTAAGACGGGCAAGCGTGTAGAGGGCAACGAGGCTATCGACATAGGCATAGACTGCGAGGCTACAGACCTCATCTACCGTGACGGATGGTATTATCTGCTCGGTACTCACGGCACATGTTGCGATGGAGTAAACTCTACTTACAACATAGTGTGCGGTCGTTCGCGTAGTGTCACAGGTCCATATCTCGACAATATGGGCAGAAGTATGCTGCAGGGCGGCGGCAGGATGGTCATCGCTGCACATGACAAGGTAG
>JAZLKQ010000540.1:0-4118 GCA_045597745.1 Bacteroidaceae bacterium
AGAAATTTTTACTTTCTCTTTCTGCATTGGTCATTGCCATTGCAGCATCTGCACAGACCACAACTACTATCTGGGAAGGCAGTGAAGTATTTGACGAGTCATGGGGTGGTAGCATCGTATTATCAAATGACAAGTTTGCTACAGTTAAGGATGGTGATTACCTCAACATCGAGGCAGAGCCTGTTGCTGCCGTAGCTTGGCAGTGGGGTTCTCAGGTGTTCCTCAAGACAACTCGTGAAGGATGGGATGATATCTCCAGCACAGTATCTGTATCTGCAAAGAGCATATATAAGGTGATGATCACAGACAAGACTATCGATCTCGCTAAGGCTGGTGTTTCTTCAACAATGATTGATGAGCTCAAGAACTACGGTCTTGCTGTCCAGGGTGTTGACGCTAAGGTAACAAAGGTAGACTTAGTATCAGCAGTAGCAACAAGTGAGAAGGAACTGACACTTGTTGAAGGTCATACTATCTTAGCAGAAGACTTTGACAAGTATCCAGCTGATACTCAGGTTAAGCTTTCTTTCGTAAACAATAGTGGCGAGAGCCGTGAAGGCTGGGGAATCGGTGGTTTTGCAAATGCAGACAACTGGTCACCATCATATGCTCTTGTTGCCGCTGCAGGCACAGAGTTTGACCTTTATGTGACAGTAGGCGACATGATCAATGCTGCAAAGAAGGGTGGTGCTGAGTACGTGTCAGGCGAATATCATGGCAATGGTATCACATTCAACATCTACAACGACTGTAAGCTTGTAAGCGCTAAGGTTCTCGTTCCTGAAGATCCAACAGCTATCAAGGTTACATCATCAGAGGCTGCATCAGTATCTGCAGTATACACAGTAGGTGGTGCAAAGGTCAACGGACTCCAGAAGGGTCTCAACATCGTATCATATTCAGACGGTAGCGTCAAGAAGGTACTCGTGAAGTAAGACCTCGGTCATATTTCATCAGTATTGATTTTGATATTAGATAAATGTTACAACGAAGGTGTATCGGCACATGTCCGATACACCTTCGTTCGTTTTGCACACCGTCACACGTGCGTTCGTGCATCCTTGTCATGCGAGCCGTAACTTGCGCAACAGTTCGCCGATGATAAGCACCAGAGAGGTCAACGATATGATGACTATCCAGTCGATAGCGTTTAGCGGACATACGCTAAACATTTCGTTACCAAGTTCTACAATCAGTATCTGACCAATCAGTATGGCTGCGGCAATAGCGACAAACCCCTTGCAACGTGCAATATTATGCAGTGCAGACCTGCCTGTCATAAATGCCTTGGCATTAAACATGTTCCAGAACTGCAACATGATAAATGTGGTGAAGAACAGGCTAAGTTCATATTCGGACAATCCGTCATAAGAGCCAAATCTATTTGTGATAATGTCCGACATCGTGCGCACGTCGCTATACTGCATTACAAATAGTATGTAAACGAGTATGCCGGTGAAAAGCCCTCCCAGCCCAAATATACGTAATGCCATCTTGCGGCTGATGATATGGTCGGAGACGTGTCGAGGCTTCTCGAATATTACCGACCTGGACGGTGGCAGTGAAGCGAGTGCAATGGCAGCAAACGTGTCCATGATGAGGTTGACCCATAACATCTGAGTGACAGTGAGCGGAGAGTCAGTACCTGTGAACGCTCCTATCAGTACGATGAGACATGCTACAACGTTGATAGTCATCTGAAACATGATAAACCTCTGGATGTTCTTGTATAGCGAACGTCCCCACATCACAGCCTTTGCTATAGTGGAGAATGAGTTGTCAAGTATAGTCATGTCACTTGCTTCCTTGGCTACTGCAGTGCCGTCACCCATAGACAGTCCGACATCAGCGGCATTGAGTGCAGGTGCGTCATTAGTGCCGTCGCCAGTCACAGCCACCACGAGATTGCACTCCTTGAGCAGGCGTACCAGACGTTGCTTGTCCTGTGGACGAGCTCTTGCCAAAATCTTGAGGCTCAGAATTCTATCCTTAAGTTCGTCATCACTCATGGCTGCAAATTCCGCACCTGTCATCACGTTGCTGTCATCATCAACCTTTGTCCACAATCCCACCTGCCTGCTTATCTCTATGGTAGTGGCGCTGGTGTCGCCAGTGACTATCTTTACATCTATACCAGCCTTCATGCAGTCAAGTATTGCATAAGGCACAGCGGGACGTATTGGGTCATTGATGGCAAATATGCCGGCAAATGTCAGTCCACCATCATTCATCAGCCTGTTGTGCATGATGACCTCAGTATCATTGTCGTCTATCTCGCGGTAAGCGATGGCAATGGTACGCATAGCCATATTCTGGTAGTTCCTGAGCTTGTCACTATATGTCTCTATCATCTCAGACGAGAGGTCAGACATGCTGAGTATAATCTCAGGTGCACCCTTGATATAAAGCATCTTACGTCCTGTGACAGTCGAATGGACGACAGATGCCATGTATTTGTTTTCTGTGCTAAATGGTAGACGATGTATGAGCAGAGCCGACTCACGGAGTGACTGATAGTCGCCTCCCTGTTCGTGCATCCACATGAGCAGTGCTCCCTCTGTAGGATTGCCCACCGGCTTGATGTCTGTAGGATTGGAGAGGTTAAGGTGAGCAGTCGAATTGGCGGCGATCATCTCGTATATGAGAGGCATCTCGACCGATGCAAGTGAGGTAAGAGACACACGCATCACATTTTGCGTCAGCGTGCCAGTCTTGTCAGTACAGATGACCGATGTCGCTCCCATTGTCTCGCATGAGTGTATGGTGCGTGGCAGTGTATTGTCCCTCATGAGCAGTCTCATGCTGAACGCCAGGCTGAGCGTGACGCTCATAGGCAGTCCCTCAGGCACAGCGACCACTATGAGCGTGACCGCTATCATGACGGTGCTGAGCAGATAACCTATGAAGTCGATGCAGCCGTCAGTTGTCGAGAAGTCTGCCTTGCCTTCGACAAAGTATATGATGACACGTCCGCACAGTATCAGTCCAGCGAAGATATAGCTGATGTTGGTTATCATTTTGGACAGTCTGTCCAGTTTGTCGCCCAGAGGGGTAGGGGTGCCCTCATCTACCTGAGCCGCTCTGAATACCTTGCCGCACTCAGTCTCGTCGCCAGTCCGCACCACGCGTGCGGTACAAGTACCCTCCGTTATCGTTGTACCTCGCAGTATCATGTACGAAGGGTAGGTAGCGTCTTTGTCGGCCTTGTCGTTCAGGTGAGTCTTCATCGACTGCATCTCACCGGTAAGTGAAGACTCATTGACCATGAGCGAATACGAACTGATCAGCTGACAGTCAGCAGGTACCTCCTCCCCAGCCTCAAGCAAGACGATGTCTCCTACGACTATCTCACAACGTGGTATCATCATGACGTTTCCCTCTCGCATCACCTTTACAGGTACATTGTCGTTGACCTCGTTGAGGCTCTGGAACGTCTTCTCGTTGCTTCGTTGTAGTAAGTATGCCACTACGGTAGCGAGCAGGAGAGCGAATATTATGCCGATAGGTTCGGCAAACAAGCTCAGTGCGCCATCCTCCCACACATATTCGTATATTGATATGCCGAGAGACAGCACAAATGCCGTCATAAGTATTCTGAATAGTGGGTCGTCAAATCCTCCAAACCATCCCACCAGCAGGATAAAGACCGTTGCAACGCTCAGCACTATAGGCATCATCCATACATCTGTGCCTACACTGCCTACTAACATCATTGCGGCTACTGCACTCAAGAGTATGAGTGCATACATAGACCACATGATCCAGTGGCTACAGACAGAGCGCAGCTTATCCCACATGCTCTCATGCTCGACAGGAGTCAGGACGTTGAGACCATGTTTCGCTCTGCTTGCGGCAACTTCATCCATCGTCAGTCCCGTGAGGTTGTGGTCTGGATGATAAGATGTTGAGTTGTTAGTGTTGAGCATTGATTATCATCATTGTTTAGAGACTGCAAAGATAGCAACTATTGCTCAATCAATCATTAAGTTGGTATTAATATATTATTATAATTACTATAATAACAAAAAAACAGACAAGGTCGTTGCAATCGATTTGCGACGACCTTGTCTGTTTTTGTTTCCGTCAGCGTATGTCTGACGTCAGTATGTCATTACTTG
>JAZLKQ010000541.1:0-6395 GCA_045597745.1 Bacteroidaceae bacterium
AATCAGTATTAAACAAAAAAAGTTCATTAAATGAAAACTTTAAGTTTCTCAACACACTTCGCAACAACAGAAGAAGCAAAGAAGGAGTGGGTTGTAGTAGACGCAACAGACCAGGTACTTGGTCGTCTCAGCACTAAGGTAGCAAAGATTTTGGGTGGTAAGTACAAGGCTTGCTTCACTCCTAACCAGGATTGTGGCGACAATGTAATCATCATCAACGCAGACAAGATCGTTCTCACAGGTAACAAGATGAACGACAAGCAGTATCTCACATACTCAGGTTATCCTTCAGGTCAGCACAGCATCAACCCAGCTAACCTCGCTAAGCGTTATCAGGGTTACGAGCGTATCGTACGCCACGCTGTTAAGGGTATGCTTCCAAAGGGTCGTCTCGGCGCTAAGCTCCTCAGCAACCTCTACATCTATGCAGGTTCAGAGCACAAGCAGGAAGCTCAGAGTCCAAAATCAATCGATATTAACACACTGAAATAACATTTAAAGATATATGGAAGTAATTAACGCAATAGGTCGCCGCAAGAGCGCCGTAGCACGAGTATATCTGACTGAAGGTACTGGTAAGATTACAATCAACAAGAGAGAGCTCGCAGACTATTTCCCATCAGAACTCGTACAGTTCGTCGTTAAGCAGCCACTCAACCTTCTTGACGCAGCTGAGAAGTACGACATCAAGGTAAGACTTACAGGTGGTGGTTTCACAGGACAGTCACAGGCACTTCGCCTCGCTATCGCACGCGCACTCGTTAAGGTTAACGCAGATGACAAGAAGGCTCTTCGTGCTGAAGGCTTCATGACTCGTGACCCACGTGCTGTTGAGCGTAAGAAGCCAGGTCAGCCAAAGGCACGCCGTAAGTTCCAGTTCTCTAAGCGTTAAACTTATAACAATATATCATTCATCAACTTCTTCCCTAATTACACCTTATATATATTATATAGTGCAAAGGGACATCAAGAAGACGATGGATGTTGCTTAAAGAATTGTTTAGCATCTAAACTTGGGAGACTTGCTTCACTACGAAGCAACTACCCTCAAGTTGGTTTTAAGTAAAACTAAAAAGAAAGTAAACTCAACGACCACGTTACGATAGCGTGATCACAAACAAACAAAAACATTATTATGTCAAGAACTAATTTTGATACATTGCTCGAAGCTGGTTGCCACTTCGGACACCTTAAGAGAAAGTGGAATCCTGCTATGGCTCCTTACATCTTCATGGAGCGTAACGGTATTCATATCATCGACCTTCACAAGACAGTAGCAAAGGTAGACGTTGCTGCAGAGGCTCTCAAGCAGATCGCTAAGTCTGGCAAGCGTATACTCTTCGTTGCAACTAAGAAGCAGGCTAAGGAAGTTGTTGCAGAGAAGGCAGCTTCTGTTAACATGCCATACGTTATCGAGCGTTGGCCAGGTGGTATGCTCACTAACTTCCCTACTATCCGTAAGGCAGTTAAGAAGATGTCTAACATCGACAAGCTTCTCTCTGACGGTACATACGACAAGCTCTCTAAGCGTGAGAACCTCCAGATCCGTCGTAAGCGCGAAAAGCTCGAGAAGAACCTCGGTTCTATCGCAGACCTTACTCGTCTCCCATCAGCTCTCTTCGTTGTAGACGTACTTAAGGAGAATATCGCTGTACGTGAGGCTAACCGTCTCGGTATCCCAGTATTCGCTATCGTTGATACAAACTCTAACCCTAACGACGTTGACTTCGTAATCCCAGCAAACGACGACGCAACAAAGTCTATCGAAGTTATCCTCGAGGCTTGTTGTGCAGCTATCGCTGAAGGTCTCGAAGAGCGCAAGGCTGAGAAGGTAGACCTCGAGGCTGCAGGTGAAGAGAAGGCTCCTAAGAAGGCTCGCAAGGCTAAGACAGAAGAGGCACCAGCTGAAGCTCCAGCAGAGGCACCAGCTGAAGAGGCTTAATCGTATTACTTAACATTCTAAACTTAAAAAGATATTATGGCTATTACATTAGCAGAAATCAATAAGCTCCGCCAGAAGACTCAGGCTGGTCTTATGGACTGTAAGAAGGCTCTTACTGAGGCTAACGGCGATATGGAAGCAGCTATGGAAATCCTTCGTAAGAAGGGTCAGCTCGTTGCTGCAAAGCGTTCTGACCGTGAGGCTGCTGAGGGTTGTGTACTCGCTAAGGTTGACGGTAACTTCGGTGCTATGATCGCACTCAAGTGTGAAACTGACTTCGTAGCAAAGAACGCTGACTTCGTAGCACTCGCTAACGCTATCATCGACGCTGCTATCGCAGCTAAGGCTAAGACTCTTGATGAGGTTAAGGCTCTTACTATCAACGGTGAGACTGTTACAGACGCCGTTACAAACCGTTCTGGTGTAACAGGTGAGAAGATGGAACTCGACGGATACGCTACAGTAGAAGGCGAGCAGATCATCGCATACAACCACATGGCAGGTAACTTCCTTTGCACTCTCGTTGCATTCAACAAGCCAGTAGACGAGCAGGTTGGCAAGAACATCGCTATGCAGGTAGCAGCTATGTCTCCAATCGCTCTCGACGAGGCATCTGTACCACAGGAAGTAAAGGATGCAGAGTTTAAGGCTGATATTGAGAAGGCTAAGGAAAATCAGGTTGCAAAGGCAGTTGAGGCAGCTCTCAAGAAGGCTGGCATCAACCCAGCACACGTTGACTCTGAGGATCACATCGAGTCTAACACTGCTAAGGGCTGGATCACTCCAGAGGAGGCAGCTAAGGCACGTGAGATCAAGAAGACTGTTGCAGAGGAGAAGGCTGCAAACCTCCCAGAGCAGATGATTCAGAACATCGCTCAGGGTATGCTCAACAAGTTCTTCAAGGAGTCTTGTCTTATCAACCAGGCTTACATCGACGACAGCAAGATCACTGTTGCTCAGTATCTCCAGTCTGTTGACAAGGAACTTGCTATCAAGGACTTCAAGCGCTACACTCTCCGCGCAGAATAATCACTTGTAGTCAAATACAATATACAAGGGGCGATGCAGTTGCATCGCCCCTAACTGTTTTTGTATAGTAGTTGTATTACATATCTTATTGAAGAAACTATTATATCATTAACACATGAGTTTCATACTGACATTATAATAAATACTCAGCCATATAACACCACATACATCACAACATATCAATATAGCCGTAACTGATGTATGTAACAAATACATATAATGTCATCTTACAATATATTGTCCCTTTGTCAGACATATTATCAGATAGAATCAGCATTGATTTCTATCTTTCGCTCATAGAAACGAACCTTAAGTTTCGTGTGCTCCACCTGTTCATTCAAACTATTGACATTCTTTATTGCAGCAGAGAGAACCGCAGCACGGGAGTTAGAGGCGGCGTCAGTCTTAGAGTTGATAACTATCTTGCCATCCTCACTGACCTCAGCCCTACTACCTGGTTGAGATTTGGATCCACCCTTAGAAGTATAGAAGCCGATACTCTGATATTTAGGGTCACGCTCATAGTTGAACTCTCGTTTCAACGCCGCAAGTATACGAGAAGAATCCTCCCAGCATAGTTGCTTCTGAGCCAATTCATGCTTTGCGTTATTGAGTTCGAGCGTATCCATAAAGCGTAATGCATCACGACGTGTCTGCACAGCCTTAGGGTATGTTGTCCTAAGACTATCCACCAATTGACGAGCTTTGTCATAGCACTCTTCATTCATTGCCAGTCGAGCATCATCAAGTAGTACCACCGCCTTCGCCTCAACGTCTTCTTTAGGCTGAGTACAAGTAGTGACAAAGGTCAGTAATGCTAAAAAACACAATACGGATTTCATACTTTTCATTAATATGCCACAAAAATACAACTTTCTTTGATGCAAAGTAGATTAAGCAAGTTAAAAATCGTAATTTTGTAAGCAAAAGACAAAAGTTTAATGAAACATCTTACAGAAAACGAATTAATACAAGCACTTGACCACCCTATATTTCACCTGATATCAGAGGTTGCAGATGAGCTCCAGTTAGAGTGTTACGTTATTGGAGGTTATGTACGCGACCTGTTTCTTGAACGCCCCTCAAATGACATTGACGTTGTTGTCGTTGGTCGTCAGTCATATTCTGACGGGCAGTCTACAGAGGCAAATATAGAGCGTCCGGGCATATTGATAGCAGAAGAACTAAAGAACAGGCTCGGGAGGAAGGCTCATGTAGCCATATACAGGAACTTCGGCACAGCACAGGTGAAATACCACAATCTTGAGGTCGAGTTTGTAGGGGCAAGACGTGAAAGCTATAACCGCAATTCACGTAAGCCTATCGTTGAGGATGGTACACTCGAAGACGACCAGAATCGTAGAGACTTTACTATCAATGCCATGGCATTGTGTCTCAATAGCAACAGATACGGTCAGCTCGTCGATCCGTTTGGAGGATTGCTTGACCTTGAGGACAAGATAATCGCAACCCCACTCGACCCGGACATTACTTTTAGTGATGACCCTCTGCGCATGATGCGTTGTATAAGGTTTGCATCTCAACTCAACTTCTTTATAGAAGACGATACATTTGAAGCTCTCGAACGCAATAAGGAGCGCATCAGCATCATATCAGCAGAGAGAATAGCTGACGAACTCAATAAGATAATGCTTTCGCCACAACCTTCCAAAGGTATCATAGACCTTGACCGATGTGGACTGCTCTCTATTATCTTCCCAGAACTTGTAGCTTTACAAGGCGTTGAGACACGCAATGGTAGAGCCCACAAGGACAACTTCTATCACACTCTTGAAGTGCTTGACAATATTGCCTCAAGACCAATAGAGCAGACAAATCATGACGAGCATAAGTCTACAACAATACCTGACGAGAAAGAGCACGAACTATGGTTGCGTTGGGCGGCACTACTTCATGACATAGGCAAACCAAAGTCCAAGCGATGGGATCCGCTCATAGGATGGACATTCCACAATCACAATGACATAGGTGAGAGAATGATTCCTAACATCTTCAGGCGCATGAAGTTGCCAATGAATGAAAAGATGAAATACGTGCAGAAGCTTGTTGGCCTCCACATGCGTCCTATAGTTATTGCAGATGAAGAAGTCACTGATTCCGCTATCCGCCGCCTTCTCTTTGAGGCTGGAGATGACATCGATGACCTCATGGCACTATGTACAGCAGACATTACGTCAAAGAATGAGCAGAAGAAACAACGTTTTCGCGACAACTTCACCCTTGTGAGACAAAAGCTCATTGATATAGAAGAGAAGGATCGTATACGCAATTTCCAACCACCTATCACAGGTGAAGAAATCATGGAGATGTTCGGTCTTAAGCCATCAAGAGAGGTGGGAATACTCAAGAGCACCATTAAGGATGCCATACTTGACGGCATTATACCAAATGAGTATGAAGCAGCCAAGCAACTTGTTATAAAGCAAGCTCAAATATTAGGGTTAGAGTTGAAATAACTACATCTTAATGGCAGATATTAAAAATTATTCATATCTTTGCGACCATACATCACTACATGATGGTAATAGATATTATAACTAATATAATAAGGTAATACCAACTAAAACAACAAAACAAAAAGTAATACTTATGAAATTAACCTCAACATTAGTAGCTGCAGCACTGGCATTGACACAGGTAGCAGTAGCCCAGACTAAGCAAGAAGTCATTTCTTCCATTGAGAAAGTACAGTCATATTGGCAGAGTCACAATAGCGCAAAGTGCAGAGGATTTTGGGACAATGCAGCGTACTTTACCGGCAATCAGGCCGCATACGAGCTTACAAACAACGAAGATTATCTCAAGTATGCTATCACATGGGCAGAGTATAACCACTGGAAAGGTGCTACACAGACAGACAAGTCTAAGTGGGAATACAAGCAGTACGGCGAGGGCATGAACCACGTACTATTTGCAGACTGGCAGATATGCTTCCAAGTATACATAGACCTATACAAGCAAGAGCATCGTGCTGAGCGCCTCGAACGTGCACTTGAAGTAATGTGCTACGAAGCCAGCACAAAGGAATGTGACTATTGGTGGTGGGCTGATGCTCTCTACATGGGAATGCCTATATTCTCTAAACTCTATACTGTAACAGGCGACCAGAAACTCCTCGACAAGCAGTACGAATGCTTCCACTGGACTGACAGCCTTCTCTTCGACAAGGAAGCACAACTCTATTATAGAGATGGCAAGTACGTATATCCAAAGGTTAAGACTGCGTGCAACGACGGCAAGAGCTTCTGGGCTCGTGGTGCAGGATGGGTGCTTGCAGGACTTGCAAAGGTACTTCAGGACTTGCCAAAGGACAGCAAGTACTATGCATTCTATCTTGACAGATACAAGCAACTTGCAGCTGGTGTGGCTCGCTGTCAGCAGGACGAAGGCTACTGGACACGCT
>JAZLKQ010000542.1:0-2832 GCA_045597745.1 Bacteroidaceae bacterium
CTTCTGCCTTCTTCTTTTCTGCCTTCTCCTGCTCCGCCTTTTCCGCCTTAGCCTTCGCTTCCTCCTCAGCCTTCTTCTGCGCCTCGAGCTTCTTCTTCGCCTCGATAGCTTCCTGCTCTGGAGTCAGCTTTCGCTTAAATCCATATATGATATGACGGTGCTGTATACTATTGGCACGTGCCTGACTGCCTGGTGAGAGTTCGCCCTTGATGTACTGCTCCATCATCAACGCGCCAATTGGTACACCGTATGTAGCACCAAATCCTCCGTTCTCGACATAAACGGCTATGGCAATCTGTGGGTCATTCTTTGGGGCGAATCCCATGAAGGCTGAGTGGTCATGACCACGGTTTTGCGCCGTACCAGTCTTGCCACATACCTCGTACTCACGATTGTTGGCACTCCTACATGTACCGCTCGTCACTGCCTTGCGCATACCCTCTACCACATATTTATAATATGACGAATCGACCTTTGTATAGTGCTTGACGAGAAGGCTGTCGGCAAGTTTGCCTCCCTCTACCTTCTTGACTACATGAGGTGTGACATAATATCCACGATTGGCTATAGTAGCACCAAGGTTAGCAATCTGCAATGGTGTGAGCGTGACCTCACCCTGTCCGATAGCGATACTGATGACAGAGAGACCGCTCCAGTTGCCATAATGTTCGTCATAGAAACCTGCATTTGGTATCATGCCTCGTGCCTCGCTTGGCATGTCTATACCAAGCTTGTAGCCGAATCCCATCGACACCATATAGTCCTTCCATGTGGTCATGGCGTCCTGTACAGTCTTGTATTTCTTACGGTTCTCAAACATGTGATACAATCCCCAGCAGAAGTAACCGTTGCATGATGTCGTAAGGGCGGGGATAAGTGGTAGTGGCGCACCATGACCGTGACAACCGACCTTGAACGTGCCGAAGCGGAATCCTCTCGAACATGGATAGTTGGTCTCTGGCGTTATGATCCCCTCCTGCAAGAACGTCAGTCCTTGTGATGTCTTGAACGTTGAACCAGGAGGATATGTTCCGAGTATCGCTCGGTTGAGCAATGGCTTGGCAGGATCTTCGCCGAGGTCCTTCATTCGTTTGCCTCGCTCCTTACCCTCCATCATACGTGGGTCGTAGGTTGGCGAAGTCACAAGGCACAGCACCTCTCCTGTCTTTGGTTCGATGGCTACGATAGCACCGAGTTTGCCTTCCATCAATCGCTCTCCAAGCGCCTGCAACTCAAGGTCAATGCTGAGAGTCAGGTTACGACCCGGCTGAGGCTTCACGTCCTTGACTCCATTCTTGTAATGTCCCTGTATTCGGCCTCGGGCATCTCTAAGCAGCACCTCGACACCTTTCACGCCACGGAGGTCTTCTTCATAACTGCGCTCTACACCCTGCTTGCCGATAAAGTCGCCCGGCATGTAGTAGTCGTCTTTCTCCACGTCTGAAGGTGAGACTTCAGCCACATCACCAAGCAGGAGGGCTGCGTTGGGATAGTTGTAATGGCGTATATTGCGATTGCGAATATAGAAGCCACGGAAGCGGAAGAGCTTTTCCTGAAATGTGGAGAACTCTTCGGCAGGTATCTGATCCATGAACAGCTGCTGAGTATATGAAGAGTAGCCGACTCTTGCCCTTACGGCATCCAGACGCTCGTCAAACTCTTTCCTCGACATCTTTAGCGTACGACAGAATGCCACGGTATCGAGGCCTGCCAGTTCGCGAGTAACGACCATGATGTCGTATGCAGGCTGATTGTACACAAGTAACTTGCCCGTACGGTCGTACATCACACCGCGAGAGGGGTAGATAATGTTATTGTAAAATGCGTTGTTGTCGGCATTGGTCTTATAGTCACTACTTACCAGCTGAAGGAATCCAAGGCGTATGATATATATGGTGACAACTATCAAGGCTATGCCACCAATCACATACTTCCTGTTTTCTAATATCTGTTCCTTCATACTCTAACGTCTAATGCCGACATGCCCCGAATGGGCAGGATTCATCTTGCAGGATGAGTAATCAAATCGAGAAAAACAATCATCACGCTTGTAAGCAATGCACCGCCAAATATTGCTTCTACTGTAAGAAGCCAGTTGGACAGGCTAAATGCGTCAAGCATGTAAAACACACCATGAAATATGGTCATCAGTATAAATGTATATGGGAGAAATCGTCCAAGTCCCATGTTGCGTATCGTAGGCGCTATATCATCGGCTGCATCACGAGGGATAAACAGGTGAAGCACTCCTGGCTGTATCATGGCAAGCAGAGTACAGCTTGCCGCACACATGCCAAGGGTATTGGTAAACATATCGAAGATGACGCCAACCACAAATCCCATCACCAACAGGCCTATACGATTGGCTCCACGCTGGCATCCTGTTATGGCATATCCTATGAGAAGGGGTGTTATATAATCGAACAGGTGGAGATGGTTGAGCACAAGCACTTGCACAACCAACAGCAATACGCACCTCAAGTATCTTTGCAATAACGGGTAACTCATATTTCTATTTTCAGCCTTATCTATAGTTGGTTGCTACTAATTTATCAATCCGCCTGTTGTCAATTCGTCCATGTCTATCATCTGAGAGTCTGCTACCTCTTCGAGCTTTGTACGTTCTGGCTGAGAGTAATTGGTGATAACACTAACGTTGCGCAAAACCTTAAAGTCTGGGAAGAGCTTGACCGCCATTCGGTAAGACATTCCGTCTGTCGAATTGCCTATTGACACGACTCTTCCTATAGGTATACCCTCGGGGAATATGTCCGAGAATCCGTTGGTCTCAATCAACACCCCCTTCTTGACCTTTGCATGGCGAGGCACTCC
>JAZLKQ010000543.1:0-4291 GCA_045597745.1 Bacteroidaceae bacterium
ACGTCAGAAATCTACTTGGATTCTCATGTATGGCAAATGACACAATACCCGTAATAGTCATTAACACCACCGCCAATCCGTCCGTCGAACGACGACGTTTCACGCTCCTTCACGAACTGGCACACCTCCTCTTTGACATCAAGCCAGCCGAAGGAGCACCCACCGTCATCGGCCATACATACCTGACGTCCGACACCTATACCCTCAAGCCACCTACAGTCGAGCGCCTCTGTCACAGATTTGCCGGAGCCATGCTCATACCCCGAGACATCATCCACTACCGTACAGGCATGTACCGCACGTCCCTCACTCCTGCCGAACTCGTTAGCATCAAAAATCTCTATGGCATGAGTCTCGCCGCCATAGTACATCGTATGCATGACCTTGCAGTCATCAGCGACACCTTATACAATAATATATACGACAAGTACCTTACCCCCGACCGAAAGCTCTTCCCGGGCGAAGGCTACCATGTCGAAGAGCGAGCTAACCGTTTCCATCTCTTACAAGACCGAATCATAGCAGAGACCACCACAGACAAGGATGATGACATGGTGTGGGAGTGAGGGAAGTATTATAAATCATATTAATTCTAATAAATTATGTCAACACTTCATCAGTTTACATTGATATTTTCTTTTACCATAAAAGCAATTAATATATTTAGCTTTACTATAAAAAACAAAAACTCCCACCGAAGCGGGAGTATAGGTATTTAACCTTCGGTCAATACGACCTTATTGTGATAAGATGTAGAAAAAATATTTTCTTATGCAAATATAGAGGTAATATTCTTATCTACAAACAAAATTAAACAAATTAACAAATTTTTATATGAAAAAGATATTAGGAATTGACACTGGTACAAATAGTCTTGGATGGGCTATTGTTGAAGTTAATGAAGAAAGTCATGAATATAAGTTATTAGAGCATGGCACAAATATCTTTCAAGAAGGCGTAAAGATAGAAAAGGGTATAGAATCATCCAAAGCGGCAGAAAGAACTGAACATCGCTCTGTACGCAAACATTATTGGAGACGAAAAGTTAGGAAAATACGTCTTCTATCTATCCTTATTGCTAATCATTTATGTCCCCCTATAGACAAAGAAACTCTTAAAGCATGGAGAAATAAGAAAGTCTACCCTGATGATGAATTGTTTATGGCATGGCAAAGAACCGATGACAATCACGATTGTAACCCATACCATTTTAGGCATATTTGTCTTAACCAAAAGTTAGACTTAAATGACAACGTCCAACGATATATATTAGGACGTGCTTTATATCATATCAATCAACGTAGAGGATTCCTAAGTAATAGAAAAGAAAGTACTAAGGAAGCTGATGGCAATGTTAAGCAGGGCATCAATCAGCTCTCCATTGACATGGCAAATGCTGGTTGTGAATATCTTGGTGAGTATTTTTACAAACTCTACAAGAATGGAGAAAAGATTAGAAATCATTATACAGCACGCAACGAGCATTATCTTAAAGAATTTAAGGCTATCTGTGAGAAGCAAGAACTTGATGCTAATCTTGTCGCAAGATTGGAGAAAGCTATATTTTCGCAGCGTCCGTTAAAGTCTCAAAAGCAACAGGTAGGCAAATGTACATTTGAGACAAAGAAAGCACGTTGCTCTACATCTCATCCTTTGTTTGAGGACTTCCGAATGTATTCTTTTATTAATAACATAAAGATACAGACACCTCAAGATGATGAGATGCGCCCCCTTAATGACGAAGAAAAGGCTTCTATAATACCTTTGTTCTATCGTAAATCCAAAAAGACATTTACTTTTGATGATATAGCTAAAAAACTTGCTGGTAGAAATAATTATTGCCACGTAGAAGATATACACGACAAACCATATAAGTTCAATTACTATATGGATACTACCATTAGTGGAAGTGTAGTCAACGCTCAGTTAGCAGATATTTTTGGTTTAAATTGGTTAGATGCAATATGTGAGGTCTATACGCTTTCTAATGGAAAGAGTCGCACTGATATACTCAACGACATATGGCATGTGTTATTTTTCTTCGATGACAGCAACAAGCTCAAAGACTTTGCTATCAACAAGCTTCAGTTGTCAAATAATGACGCCGACAAATTTGCATCAATCTCTCTCCCTCAAGACTATGCTTCATTAAGTCTCAAAGCTATAAAGAAGATACTTGTTTTCCTTAAATATTATGGACTCAGATACGACGAGGCTGTATTTCTTGCCAATCTTGTAGACGTGTTACCAGACGATATATGGAACGTTAAAGAAGTGAGAGACGCTGCCATTGAGCGTTTGATAGACTTTATACATGACGACTCAAATAGAATAGATGGATTAACGATTGAGCAAAGAGTCAAAGAATATATTAAGGAGAAATATAATGTAGACAAGGACTCTCTCAACAAGCTGTATCATCCATCCATGATAGACTTGTATCCAAAGCAAAAGGCTAATGACGAAGGCATATATCAACTTGGCAGTCCACGTATCAACAGCGTGCGCAATCCGATGGCTATGCACTCTCTATTCCGTATGCGTAAGGTTGTCAATCAACTTCTAAAAGAAGGCAAGATTGACGAACATACTACAATACATATCGAGTTTGCACGTGATCTTAATGACGCTAATAGACGCAAAGCAATACAAGCAAGTCAGCGTGACAACGAGAAGGAAAGGGAAAAGATCAGGAAGAAGATCATTGAACTATATAAAGACCTTGGAATTAGCCGAGAACCATCAGATACAGATATACTCAAATATCAGTTGTGGGAAGAACAAGAACACAAGTGTATATATACAGGAGATGAAATATGCTTGACAGACTTCTTAGGTGCCAACCCTTTGTATGATATTGAACACACTATACCAAGAAGTGCTGGCGGAGATAGTACAAAGATGAATCTTACTCTATGCCAGAATAGATTCAATAGAGAAATTAAGAGAGCATTCCTTCCTTCTCATCTTGCAAATCATACAGAGATACTCGAGCGTGTCATCATGTGGAAAAACAGATATGAGCGACTTGATTCCCAAATACGCAAGTTGAAGGGGGCAGGTGTAGCAGACAAGGAGGCAAAAGACAGAATAATACAGAAGAGGCATAAGCTATCGTTAGAGCGTGACTATTGGAAAGGAAAGTATCAGCGCTTTGTGATGGACAGTGCACCCGAAGGATTCTCACGAAGGCAAGGTACTGACATAAGTGTCATATCCAAGTATGCTCGTCTATACCTCAAGTCTGTTTTCCATCACGTCTACATCGTCAAGGGTATTGCTACATCCGATTTCCGTAAGATATGGGGCGTTCAGGATGAGTATACAAAGAAACAACGTATCAATCATGCACACCACTGTATAGACGCAATTACTATTGCTTGTATAGATCCTTATCAATATGGACTTTTGGCGCACTATTACCATGAACTAGAAGATCACGAAAAGTATGGAACAGAAAAGCCTCAATTTCCCAAACCATGGGACACATTTACCGATGATATTAAGCATATACAAGATGACCTCATAGTTGCGCACTATACTCAGGACAATATGCCTAAGTCTGCAAAAAGGCGTATACAGACTACTAACGGTAAAGTACTTGCAAAAGGTGATGTAGCACGTGGTTCTCTCCATCAAGATACATATTATGGCGCAATAGAGAGGGACGGAGATATTAAGTATGTAGTACGCAAACCACTCGCCAACTTGAACGACAAGGAAGTTACCAATATAGTAGATGATGCTGTACGATCAAAGGTTGAAGATGCAATACAACAATATGGAAGTCTCCAGTCTGCTGTCGAGCAAGATGGTGTATGGATGAACAAGGGAAAGGGCATACGAATATCAAAGGTTAGAGTCTATGCCAATCATATTACACGTCCTACCAATATCAGACAGCATAGAGACATCTCTCGTCATGATTATAAACGTCAGTATCATGTACAAAACGATCGCAACTATATGATGGCTATATATGTCGGATATGACCACAAGGGCAAGGAAAAGCGTGAGTTTGAGATTGTAAGCAATATAACTGCAGGAAATTTCTATCGTCGTAGTAATGACCGAGTACCAGTAGGCAACTCTATAGTACCATTGCAAAGCAATAGTGGATACCCTCTTACATATCAACTAAAGATAGGCACTCTTGTCATACTATACGAGAATACACCTGATGAAATTTGGGAACTCTCCAAAGCTGAGATGCAAAAAAGAATATATAAAGTATCGGGAATGTCTTCAATGATTATTTCTACTTATATATATGGTGTTATACAATTAGCAT
>JAZLKQ010000544.1:0-6146 GCA_045597745.1 Bacteroidaceae bacterium
CTCCCCCTACTTTAGGGGGAGAGTGCCATCCGGACGCTTGGACTATGAGGTGTGCCAAAAAGTATATCATTACCTAAAATATTATTTCACTATGACTTCAATCAAGGACAGACGTACCATACGTCGATATACCAAGCAGGACGTACCTGCAGAGTTGTTAACCTCGTTGCTTGAGACAGCTTCGCGTGCGGCAACCATGGGCAACATACAGCTATATAGCGTAGTAGTGACTCGAAGTGAAGAGGGCAAGGCGGCGCTTTCGCCTCTGCATTTCGGACAGCCAATGGTAACGGGAGCACCTGTCGTGCTGACATTCTGTGCTGACTTCAACCGCATGAGCCTCTGGTGCAAACAGCGAAAGGCTGAGCCTGGATATGACAATCTGCTCTCGTTTATCAATGCCATGAGCGACACATTGTTGTTTACACAGGCGTTTTGTACTCTCGCCGAAGAGGCAGGTCTCGGCACTTGCTATCTTGGCACTACAGTATACAACCCTTCTGGCATCATCGACACGCTCAAGTTGCCAAAGCTCGTCTTCCCAGTAGCGACCATTACTGTGGGCTACCCAGATGAGTCTCCATCACAACCAGACCGCCTGCCGATCAGCGGTATCATTCATGCCGAGCAGTACAGTGACTATACTCCTGCAGATATTGATGAAATATATGCTCTCAAGGAATCGCTGGATGAGAATAAGCACTTCGTAACTATCAACAACAAGGAGACGCTTGCTCAGGTGTTCACTGACCTGCGCTACACCAAGAAGGACAATATCGCCCTTAGTGCCACATTCATAGAGGCGTTGAAGAAACAAGGATTTATTGATTGATGGTCATTGACTATATATCAGCATCATATAGATACTGATAACTAATGATTTACATTCGATAGATAGAGTATTGGTTGCACTTAAATATGTATTAGACAAACGGCAAAGAACTGTCTAAACAAATACGGAGTAAGCAATACTACATACAATAGTTCGGCAATACACAAACAATAAAAGAAGGAAGCCACGAGGCTTCCTTCCTTATTATTCTATCCCTTAAGCATTGCCTTAATCTCCTCTACATCCTTTCGCACCTTCTCGTCACTACTTATCATATTCTTCACTTGATTGATGGAATGGATGATGGTGGCATGATTGCGTCCACCTACATTCTGACCTATCTGCGTAGTAGAGAGACTGGTGAGCTTGCTGGTAAGATATATGGTCATCTGGCGTATCATGGCAAGCGGTTGCTTACGACTCTTAGAGCATATCTCCTCCTCGCTGACGTTGAAGTATTCCGCAACCTTGAGCTTGATGTCCTCTATGGTGATGTTGGACTTCTTCTTGTCTACAAATCCTGGCATTACCTTGTTGACCAGCTGCATAGAGACGTCACAGTTGTATACTACCGAATGTGCAATGAGCGAGTTGAGCACGCCCTCGAGGTCACGAACGCTGTCTTCGATGTTCTTGGAGATATATTGTAGCACATTGTCCGGTATGTCAAGGCCGTCACGTCTTACCTTTGCGCAGAGTATCTCATATCGCATCTGCTCTGTCGGCTTCATGATCTCAGCCTGCAGTCCCCACTTAAATCGTGTCAGCAAGCGGTCCTCAAGTCCTGCTATCGCCACTGGTGGGCGGTCTGCAGTAAGGATGAGCTGCTTGTTGTTGAGGTGCAGATGATTGAATATGTGGAAGAACGTATTCTGTGTAGAAGTCTTGCCTGACAGCTCCTGTACATCGTCGATGATGAGCATGTCGATGGTCTGGTAGAATCCGATGAAGTCATTTACCTTGTTCTGTCTAACGGCGTCAGTGTACTGAACAGTAAACAGATGAGCTGAAAGGTAAAGTACTCTCAATTCTGGATGAAGTTCCTTTGTGCGCAGACCAATGGCATTGACAAGGTGAGTCTTTCCGCAGCCGGAAGGACCATATACGAAGAATGGGTTGAATGTCTTGGCAGGATTGACTGATATAGCATCGCCGATAGAGCGGGCAAGACGGTTGCTTTCTCCTTCGACAAATGTATCAAAGGAGTACTGATTGCGCAACTGTGAGTCCAGTTCCTCTACGTGGGCAGTAGCCAACTGATCAGGTGTCTGATTGGCTGGTCTCTGGCTGACAGTATCGCGCACTACTGCAGACGTCATGTCTGAGTCTACGTCGACTGTTATCTTGTTTTCACTGTCTTGAAGGATGCTATAACCGAGATTGACGTTTTCTCCATTGCCGAACACTCTTATGATGGTCTTCTTGATGAGTGGAGAGTAATGCTCCTCCATATACTCATAGAAGAATTGGCTTGGCACATTGATGACGACGCTGTTCTTTTCTTTATTATAAGATTTAAGCCCAACGTGTGCAAACCAGGTATTAAATTGCTGTTCTGTAACGTTATCTCGTATTATTTGAATACACCTTCCCCACAGCTCATTAGGGGTCAGTTCCATTCTTTCTTACAAGTTATGTTATTGTCTATTTCATTTAATTCTACTGCAAATGTCGCAATATTTTTTTGATTGACAAACTGCATCGAGCAGTAGGGTATCGGGTATTGAATTTAAGGCGTTTTATTTCAGACCTTTACACATTTGTATAATATAAGGTCATTTGCATTGTATCGAAAAAAAACTTCTTTTTAATTATCAGCAACTTACGTACATTATTGTTATAATGGTGCTAT
The DNA here is from genome assembly GCA_045597745.1 of Bacteroidaceae bacterium. Classification (GTDB taxonomy): domain Bacteria; phylum Bacteroidota; class Bacteroidia; order Bacteroidales; family Bacteroidaceae; genus Minthosoma. The sequence goes on from JAZLKQ010000544.1 coordinate 2,685, forward strand.
ATGCAATTATACATAATAAAAGGCTTGCTATCTTGTTGTAATTGGGCATCTTAACGTGTCATTACAGCAATAAGCAAGCCTTGTTTCTTATTTGTAGTATTTTTAAATAGAAGTTATTTTACTCTTTATCTTTCTTTCCGAAAAGGGAGAAGTGAACGTATCGTTTTGGATGCAGACGGAAGTCCTCAAGAAGACGAGATGCATTCTGCATTGTGGAGTCCATGTGTACATAAATTGATGGGTCCTTAAGCATACGGTTGACAGTGCCGTCACTATTGTTGAAGTTGTCTGCAAGAGTAGTAATCTGAGTATTCATGTTGCTTGTCATTGTCTGCAATTCAAGCATTGTCTGATTGGCATTGTTAGCCAGACCGACCATATCCACCTTGTTGAGGTTGGCTGTAGTAGTCTCAAGATTGTCGCATATCACGTTTGCCTTGCCGATCAACTGCGGCATGTCCTTTCCAAGCAGACTGTTGACCTGTTCTGTGGTGGTGCGTAGATCTGCAGTAAGGTAATTGACGTTGTACATTGTACCCTGCAATACTGGATCGTTTGCAAGAGTGTTGAGAGCAGTGAGTATAGAGTCAAGTTTTGGCATAAGAGCCTGTACTTGTGGCACCATCTCGCCTGCGGCAGTCATGAGGTCAACGCTCGGTACGCCATAGATGGTTTCTCCTGGAGCGAGAACGGCCTTAGGGTCAGGACCAAGATTGAGGCTTAGTTTGGCACCACCAAGCATTTCTTTCATCACGCTTGCAGTTGTTCCTTTAGTAAGCTGGAAGCCCTCGTCGAGTTCGATAGCAACTGTCAGCGACTGCTTCTCCTGATTGTAGGTGATGCTCTTGATCAGCCCGACAGTCAGTCCATTAGCCTGTACTTCTGACGAGTTGGCAAGTCCACCGACGTCCTTCATCTCGACGTAGTAGACGTTGTCAGTGCTAAAGAGCTTTAGACCTTTTAGAAATATTATACCCAGATAAATGATGATAATTGCCAATATTGCTGTGATGGCAATCTTAACTTCTTTGCTAAAAAACTTCATCTTCTTATTTGTTGTCTATATATTATTCTTACTTGTTATATATATAATAAGGTGTATATAACCATATCATTTCTTTGTCTTCCAGATATTGATGGCTTTCTGTAGCTCTATCTTCTGGTCGCCCTGGAATGCAACGACAAATGCATCGGGAAACTTCGATGCAATAGATTTCAACTTCTTCAGTATTTCGTTATAATTTGTCGTCGAGCCATATGTATACTTATAAATGTCTCCTTCTTTGTAATATTCAGCATCAAGTCCCTTGAGCTGAGTGCATCCTGAGACGAGTCTCTTAGGAGATGTGGCTATCTGTATCTTGAAGACAGGCTCGTCTGTAGCAGTCGATGCGTTTGCATTGGCATTTGCATCAGCCTTTGCTGTAGGTTTATTGTCCTGCTTCTGAGCAACTGCCGGCTGTGGCTGTGCCTTTGCAGACTGTTGTGCCTGAGGTTTGGCGGCTTGTTGCTGTTGGGCATTTACAGGTTGCTCGTTAGCTTTATGATCATTGCTTGCAGCGGCATTACTGCTTCTAAGGTCTATTCGTTCAAGAGAAGACATGCGTCCAGTACGTATATTCTTGTACTTTACGATGGCATTGTATATAGACTTGCCCATGATGACACGTCCCTCATTGCTCATAAGAAACTGCTCCTCGGCTGGTGTGGATATGTACCCTACTTCGAGCAGTACGCTTGGCATGTATGTAAGTCTAAGTACTGCAAGGTTGGCCTGATGTACTCCCATGTTGGAACGTCCGCCTCCCTGTACCATCTCGTTCTGTACAGTCTTGGCAAAGTTGACACTCTCCTGCATGTCGCGGTCCTGCATCAGTTCGAACATGATGTCACTTTCGGACGAGTTAGGGTTGTTGAAACTATACTTCTGCGCTCCATTGCTCTCGAACTGTATTACAGAATTCTCTCGTTTCTCCACTTCTAGATTGGTGCCGGCAGTGCGAAGAGTCAATGTGTAGGACTGGACTCCGTGTACTGTGCTTGGCTTCTTAGGCGAGGCGTTGGTGTGAATAGATACAAACAGGTCAGCCTTTGCCTTGTTGGCAATGTTTGCACGTTCGCCAAGTTCCACAAACACATCGGTACTACGAGTATATATCAACTTGACATCAGGACAGTTCTGTTTGAGTAGTCGTCCCACTTCGAGCGTGATGGCAAGGTTGATGTCCTTCTCTCTGTTAGCGTTCGAATTGCCTATCGCTCCAGGGTCCTTACCGCCATGACCAGCATCAAGCACTACGACAAACGGCTTTGGCTGAGCCATCGTCTCCTGCACACTAACAAAGCAAGCAGCGATAGTCAATATGATGATGTATATATGTTTGTACATGTCTAATCGTGCAAATGTCTTGCAAATATAGTTAAATCGAATGTCTCTTGTATATGTATTCGGATATATATCCGACATATAGGACACTCTTGTCTATCAGTCGTTATTTCTTTCTTATTCTTATCACAGTAAATGAATACTTTGGCATCATATAGTCAAATGTATTGCTAACCTGGATATCTGCGTCAAGCTGTGGCTGTACGTCTCGGTCTGAATGATGGCCTGCTATGACAGAACGCTTAGCTACAGGCTTGTATCCTGAAAGGTCGCCGAGGTTGATGTTCATATTTACATCAGTAGGCAATGCATTGACGAGCTTGATGATAATATCTCCAGTCTCCTTGTCCTTGACAACTGATGAAGCCACGCGGCTCATGGCGTCAGCAGGTAGTTTGCCCTCTACATTGCTAAACACGTACTCGTCACCTGCATTCTGTCCACTAAGCGCCTGCACCCAATAGTTAGGAGTTGGCTTGACCTCTGTATTGTTGAAGTATATGAGGTCAGGGTTCCATTGAGTATGACCTTCCTTTGCAAGGAGTGGGGCATAACTTGACATTACAACCACGTCGGCATTTCGTTCCACATTGCATATATGGATAGCCTCGACGAGAGCGTTGCTTAGTCGATTGCCCTTCGAAGCCCACTCGCCAAGGTATACTTTAGTTCCGTTGCGGTCATACTTGTCGTAGAAGTCCTGATTGTTGAGGTACCATCCTTCAGGATTGTAATAGTGCTCGTCTACGATAGCAATGTTCTCTTGCTTGGCATCCTTCCATCCATACTCATAGTCCGAGCCTTCCCAGAATGGTCCTACAGTACCTACAAGCGTAATCTCCGGATGTACCTCGCCTATCTTCTTGATAAGCCAGTTGTATCTCTCGAGGAATACGTCGCTGATGAGATCTTCGTTACCTATGCCGAGATACTTCATGCCGAAAGGCTTTGGATGTCCTGCCTCTGCACGCTTACGAGCGAGTGGAGAAGTCTTGGCATCGCCGTTTGCCCACTCGATGAGGTCGAGAAGTTCCTGCAGATAGCTCTCCATAGTCAGAGGCTTACCCTGATAATAA
>JAZLKQ010000545.1:0-5622 GCA_045597745.1 Bacteroidaceae bacterium
GACATCTCTGACTCGACGAGCAGACGTTTGAGTCGCTTGTAGTCGTCAGGGTAGCCAACTTTGACACAGAGGTGCTCCAGTTCGTGCTGTTCCTTGCTGAGGCCGATCTCTTCAGCAAGAGGTGCCCATCGCTGTAGCACATCCTCCACGTACGCCAGCACCACGTTGTCAGGCTGTCGTCCTTCGTCGTGCCACAAGCGTAGCTGTTCGAGCTTTGATAGTATTACGTCAACATCATTCATGGTAATATCGATTGTTAACCCCTCCCGTTGTTGTTAATGCATAATCTTCCCTATGCTCTATCCGAATGTCCCCCTTGGGGGTAGGGAGCTTTGGGGGCAGGGGCTCTCTTCTCCTTATTCAAAGTTGAACAGTGAATAGAATCCAGTGATGGTGAATACCTGCTTGACCTCGTCCGATACGCCCTTGATGGTGATGTCACCCTTCTGGGCTATAGACTGCTTGCGTAGGGAGAGCAACAGGCGCAGACCTGATGATGAGATAAACTTGAGGTCTGTGCAGTCGAGTATGATGAGTTTGTTGGCATTGTCCATGAGCGGTTGCATGTCACGAGCAAACTCCGTAGACGCTGCTGTGTCAAGACGGCCGTTAAGTATTCCGACAATGCTTTCGCCGTTGTCTTTTATAGTAAGTTCCATGTATTATGATATTTTGTCAATTTTTGTATTCGTTATCTTTCGATGATATTTCTAAACTTGTTCCAGCCCTCCACAGCCATGTATGCAGCCTTTGAGCCCGCAGGTACATACAGTATGATCTTCTTGACATTGTCGTTCACCTTCTCTGCAACAGGAGGGTTAGGAGAGAGTGAGACGAGTTCTGTCATCTGGTCGCAGTTGTAGAATGCCTTCTTGCCTACGAGTTTGATGCTTGCAGGCAAAGTCACCTTTCGCATCACGTCACAATGGTCAAAAGCCTCCATGCCGATAGTCTCGAGCGTATTAGGCATGTCTATCTCAAGGAGCATGACGCACTTGAAAAATGCCTTCTTGCCGATATTCCTGAGTCCAGTAGGGAGTTTGATAGACATGAGCGCACGGCATCCTTCGAATGTTGACTCCTCGATGCTTGTCACACCATTAGGTATCACAATCTCGGTCAGCGACTTGCAACCCTCGAATGCGTGTGCACCGATAGAGTTGAGATGAGTAGGCAATATGATGGATGTGAGTGCCTGACACTCTCTGAACATGCCCTCGTCAATAGCTGTGATGCTCTCCGACATCTTGATGCTTCTCACCTTCTTGCAGTAGCTGAATGCGTCAGGGTCTGCCGATGTCACAGTCAACGGCATGACGTAGTCGCCAGCCTTGCTGTCTGGATAGCGTATGATCTTATTGCCAGCCTTGTTGTAGAGTATGCCGTCATGGCTGCTGAATATCGGATTGCCGTTATCCACGATGTACTCCTCGATATATTCGCTATCAAATGCGAAGTAGCCGCACTCTGATACGCTTGCAGGGATAGTGATGCTCTTGATCTGAGTATTGCCGAATGCGTAGTCGCCGATAGTACGCAGTCTGTTTGGCAACTGTACCTTGCTCAGTCTTGTGCCATAGAATGCGCCATTGCCTATGTACGAGAGCTGTGAAGGCAGATATATGTAGCTGAGTCGTCCACAGCCCTTGAATGCGTTGTCGCCAATACTTGTCACATCGTCTGGGATAGAGATGTCGCTGAGATATGAACAGTTGGAAAATGCTCCGTTGCCAATAGACGTGATGCTGTTGGGTATTGCCACATGTTCGAGCGACTGGCAGTCGGCAAAGAGCTTGTCGCTGATGTACTTGATGTTGTTAGGCAATAGTACAGAGCGCAAAGTCTTGGCGTATGAGAATGCGCTTGTAGGCAGATGGTCAGTATAGTTGCCGTCTATCATGATGCGGGCAAACTCGAGGTCGAGGTCGAGCCATGCGTTGCGCTCCTTGCCGTCACGAGTCTTGATCTTGCTTCTTGACGCAATCTGTGCGAGCAGACGAATGTCAGCAGAGTTGAGCGGTCCGCTTATGGTGAGCTGAGTGACGTTTTGTCTGTCAAACTCTGAGAGGCGACGCTGCAGCTCTCCAGGCTCTCTGAGATTGAAGTCGAGTGTCAGTCCGTCTTTGTTGACATGACTCTTCATATAGTTGTCCCATCCTGAGCGTCCATAGTTGGACGACTGGGCGTATGCTATCAGAACAAATAGCGATGCGATGATAGTGATAATAGGCTTCTTCATTTCATTATTGATATAATTTGTTTGTATGGGTGCAAATATAGACAAAAACCATAATATAATAATAGGTGTATGCCAACAAATAGTGATGCTGTGCCTACTTTTCCCTACAAAAGCCATGGACCGACGGCAAAAGTATGATAAAGTTTGCTAAGTATAGGTGGCAAAATACGATAGTTTTGCATCGACGGCGTACGTTTTTGGCAAACATGGGGATATGGCGCACGCAGTAAGATGCAATTGTTATTAAATCTTAATACTTTTGTGTACGTGTAAACAACAAATCTCAATTAAAACATGAAGAAATTACTATTTGCTATCGCCTTGGCAGCAGTGTCATGTGGCGTAATTAAGGCACAGAACGAAATGCCAAAGAATGACATTTCCGTTAATTATGGTTTTGCAACACACAATGAATTTATTGATGCGGCAACTTCGATCGTCTCTTCTGGAGGTGTATCTTACGACAAGACATCAGGTAACTTTGGTCTGCAGTACATACGCAACGTCAGCCCTAAGTGGGGTATAGGACTTGCCGTAGGATATGAGCAGATGAAGGGTGCAAAGGGATGGATGCAGGAAGGCATAGATCCAAAGCTCAAGAGCACAGACATTATTGTGATGCCAGTGGCACGCCATTACTGGTTTAACAACCGCACCTGTGGTGGCTATACAAAGGTAGGTCTCGGTGCAAGCTTCTGCAAGGATGAAGTGGTAGGAGAATCTAAGAGCGTGGTAGATGTAGCCTTTCAGGTGTCAGCCTTCGGCATAGAGGCAGGCAGTCAGACGTTCAGGGTGTTTGCAGAGGCAGGATATGGATACCAGGGCCTGCTGCAGGCGGGACTCCGTTGTCGTTTCTGATGACAGGCAATAACAAATCTTTAGGGCATGAAGAAAGTGATGTTGTCGCTCATTGCCATGATAGTCATGACGATGACATACGCTCAGGATGCTCCTGGGCTTTATACGAAGACAGGTGACACTCTTGTCAAGATAGAGCCAATATCAATAGCTATGCAGATAGGTGGCCCTCGGTTGGGTGGTGACCTTGTGGGCGTGGCGGTATCAACTGTCAAGAAGTACAAGGGCGTGACGTCAGCCAATAAGGTCGGCACACATCCTGAGTTTATCTTTAAGTTTGTGTCAGAAGACAATCCCGCCGTCAAGAAGGCGAAGCAGTTTGTAGATAAGTATACACCGTCAGACTTTGCACTGATACGACTGGAACAAGGCAAGAAGTTCCGTAAGGTAGATACTGGTGCAAGCCTGATGACACCTCTCAGCGCATACGGACACTCTATCAAGGATGCGAACAATACTGGACTTACTCCAGTGATAAAGGAACTCGGAGGAGGAGTGTACCAGCTTACATTCACCACTCCTGTACCTGCAGGAGAGTATGGATTCATCTTTGTTGGCAGCAACAGCGTGCTCAAGGATCAGTATCAACATCTTTTCGACTTCTGTGTAGCGGAGTGACGTAGCGCTCCACTTATATATACCGATACAAAGGCCTCCTCCATACGGCAAATGATATGCTGTATGGAGGAGGCTTTTTCATCATACGTATGTTAACGCTTCGTCATACGTATGTCCAAGCTTCATCGAGCGTATGATGAAGCTTCATCGAGCGTATGTCTCATTATGCATTGTACGGCGTAGTCCAGTGAGGGTAAAAGGAAGATTTTTCTGCAGACGAGCTATGTCTTTCGTCAGTATGTCGTATCTTTGTGGCGAACTACAACATTATGATTATGATACAGCAAGTAGAGTTTGCGCTTTCGTCAAAGCGCCGTGGACATCATCTCGTGACGAGCGAGATACTTGGTCATCTGCCTAATCCATTGCCACAGGCTGGTATGCTCAACCTCTTTGTAAAGCATACGAGCTGTGCACTCAGCATCAATGAGAATGCTGATCCTGATGTGCGTACCGATATGACGAAGATATTTGACCGTCTGGTCAAGGAGGGAGAACCATACTACGACCATACTATGGAGGGACTGGACGACATGCCGGCTCACGCCAAGAGTAGCATTGTGGGTGTGTCACTCATGATACCGTTCACTAACGGACGTCTCAATCTCGGCACATGGCAGGGCATATATCTGTGCGAGTACCGTGACTATGGAGGCCCACGCAAGATAGTGGCTACGGTGATGGGGGAATAGGAGAGGGGCTTTCTTTACCTATACAGATAGCGCTTGATATTGCGCTTAGGTGTCTTTTCAAACTCGATGTCCTGTACCTCGAGGCTCTGTAGTGCGGCAAACTTAGGCAGACGCTGGTTGACCTGACGGCGGTATTGTTCTATCGACGACTTAAATGTGTCAAGAGTCATGCCATGGTGCTTGAGTGTCTGTTGTGACGAGTATACCAGTCCGACGAGCTTCTCTCCACGTTGCACCACTACACATTCGTCAATGATTGGGAGCGAGATGAGGCGATCTTCTACCTCTTCTGGATATACATTTTGCCCGTTACTGCCAAGCAACATGCTCTTCTTCCTGCCTCGGATGAAGATGTTGCCTGCGCTGTCTATTATGCCCAGATCGCCAGTATGCAGCCATCCGTCAGCGTCGATGGCGAGCGAAGTAGCTTCTTCATTCTTGTAGTATCCAAGCATGACATTTGTGCCCCGACATACGAGTTCGCCTGGGATGTGCTCTGGATCATCGCTCAATATCTTGACCTCCATGCGAGGTATGACCTTGCCACACGAATGGTGGACAAACTCGTGCCAGTCTTCGTAGCATATCAGTGGTGCACACTCGGTCATGCCATAGCCTACGGTATACGCAAACCTTATGCGGTGGAGTACGCTCTCCACATCCTGATTGAGCGCTGCACCACCTATTATTATCTCATAGAAGTTGCCTCCAAATGCCTGTGTGAGACGATTGCGTATACGTTTGTATATGAGTTTGTTGACAAACGGGATGCTCAACAGGAGACGCATACGTGGTGTGCTGATGACGGGCATGACCTGCGACTGTATTATCTTCTCTATGATGAGTGGTACGGCAAGTATGATGATAGGGCGGAGTTCGGCAAATGCCGCAAGCACTACTCGTGGGCTTGGAGCCTTAGAGAGGAAGTGTATGTGACTGCCTATTGTGAATGCGAAGAAGAACTCGAACGCAAACCCGTACATGTGCGCAAGTGGAAGGAGTGAGATGACGTTGGAGTGGTGTGCAAGAGGCAGTCGTTCTTCAGCAAAGTACGTGTTGGACCAGATGGCGCGATAGGATATCATGACACCTTTCGGATTGCCTGTCGAACCGCTGGTGTAGCTCAGTATGGCGAGCGAGTCCATGTCGACATCAGCGTAGTCGACGTCTGACGCCTTCATGCCGTCGGGATAGCGTGCTGCGTACAGGTCGCTT
>JAZLKQ010000546.1:0-4630 GCA_045597745.1 Bacteroidaceae bacterium
AAGGAACTGGCAAAGGCTGGGCTGCGCTCGCTCGCTGTAGATGTGGACGGGCTGCGCTCTTCGCACAACTGGCTAAGAAATGACGAACACAGTTTTGACGCTGTATACAATGCCATAGGACACATCAAGAGTACGCCAAGACTCGCATGGGACATCATCACATGTGTCAGTCCTCGCAACATCAACGAACTGGAGGAGATAAAGCGTATGCTGATAGATGCGGGCGTGAAGCAATGGCGATGCTTCACCATCGTGCCTATGGGAAGGGCTAAGGACAATCCTGAGCTGATATTGACAGCCGACCAGTACCGCCATCTCATGGACTTCATAGTCAAGACACGTGCCGAAGGCAAGATCAAGCTGTCATACGCCTGCGAAGGATACATTGGAGAATACGAGGGGTTGGCAAGGCGCTCGCACTTCCTGTGTAGCGCTGGTCTCACTACCGCATCAGTGCTTAGTGACGGCGACGTGTCTGGATGCCTGAGTATCAGGAGCCAGTACCATCAGGGCAATATATACAGAGACAGCTTCTGGGATATATGGGACAAGAGGTTTGAGAAGTACAGAGACCACTCATGGATGAAGACGGGAGCGTGTGCGAGCTGTGAGCTCTTCAAGTATTGCGAGGGCAATGGTATGCACCTGCGCAATGACGACGGCAGCCTGATGTTTTGCAATTACAACAAACTATTTAATACGTAACAATATGGATAAGCAGGACTTAAAACGAGGTGCGGCGGCAGCAGCTGTAGGAGCCATAGGCGGTACAGCAGGGGTAATCGGAATAGACGCCGCGGTGTCAGCCAACTTGCAGACATCTGCTGACGATGTCGCCAACGACGAACAGTCTGCGGACAACGACATGCAGGAGGCTGTGCAGGAGGCGCACGTCGAATCTACCGTGATACATCATCACTACTACGATGACGACGAGGAGCAAGTGGCTACCGAGCCGGAAATATCTGGTGACGGGCGTATACCGGACCATGACCCACAGCCTGTCAACGAGATTGTCAACAATCACGTACCGGAACCTGTAGTCGTAGATCCCGTACCGGAACCAGTCATCGACCCTGTGCCAGGCTCAGATCCGGAGCCTGTCATCATCGTAGACCCTGTAGTAGACCCTATCGTCGACCCTGACCCAGAACCGGTCATTACGGTCATGTACGGTGGTCCTGTAGAGCCAGACGTATATTATGATCCCGAGCCTGTCATATATGGCGGACCTATGATGGGTCACTATGATGAAGACCTGTTAGACCCAGAAGACACGCTCATCGACGACCCTGCAGACATAGGAATGTAGTGAGGGGAAAGGGAGAACGTGAGGTACAGACATCAGGTCTTGATACACACCATTAGACTACACAACTTAAAGAAACTGATCATTAAATAAGAAACTTATGAAATCTGATATTGAAATCGCAAGAGAATGTGAACTCAAGAACATTGACTTGATAGCCCTCAAGGCTGGCGTCCCACTCGAAAGCCTCGAACATTACGGCAGATACATAGCCAAGGTGCCAGAAAGTCTTATCGACGAGGAGAAAGTAAAGAAGAGTAATCTGATACTTGTCACAGCTATTACACCTACAAAGGCAGGCATCGGCAAGACTACGGTAAGTATCGGTCTGGCATTAGGCCTCAACAAGATCGGCAAGAATGCAGTATGCGCTCTGCGTGAACCATCACTTGGTCCATGCTTCGGCATGAAGGGAGGTGCTGCTGGTGGTGGATATGCACAGGTATTGCCTATGGAGAAGATCAACCTACACTTTACTGGCGACTTCCATGCTATCACATCTGCTCACAACATGATAAGCGCACTGCTTGACAACTACCTGTACCAGCATAGAGACGACGGATTTGCGCTCAAGGAGATACTGTGGAAGCGTGTGCTTGACGTCAACGACCGCAACCTGCGCAATGTGGTGACTGGTCTCGGGGCCAAGACTGACGGTCTGACAATGGAGAGTGGATTTGACATCACTCCTGCAAGCGAGATAATGGCGATACTATGTCTGTCTAAGGATGTCAACGACCTGCGCCGTCGTATAGAGAACATACTGCTTGGTATCACCATAGACGGCAAGCCTTTCACCGTCAAGGATATGGGCATAGGTGGAGCTATCACAGTGCTGCTGCTTGACGCCATACATCCTAACCTCGTACAGACTACCGAGCAGACGCCGGCATTCGTACATGGAGGTCCTTTCGCCAATATCGCCCACGGATGCAACTCTATCATAGCTACGAAGATGGCGATGACATTCAGCGACTACGTCATTACAGAAGCAGGATTTGGCGCTGACCTCGGCGCTGAGAAGTTCTTCGACATCAAGTGCCGCAAGGCTGGACTCAGCCCTAAGCTCACTGTCATCGTCGCTACTACCCAGGCGCTCAAACTGCATGGTGGCGCTCCTATCGACAAGATCAAGGAACCTAACAAAGAGGCTCTCGTCAAGGGACTCAACAATCTGGACAAGCATATCGACAACGTGCGTCTCTTCGGCCAGTCGGTCGTTGTAGCATTCAACCGCTATCAGGGAGACATCGACGAAGAGTTGCAGCTGGTGCGCGAGTTCTGTGAAGAGAAGGGTGTCGGCTTTGCCATCAACAACGCATATATAGACGGTGGTGAGGGTGCCATAGAGTTTGCCAATGCAGTAGTAGAGGCAATCGAGAAGAAGCCATCCGAGCCTCTGCACTTCATGTACAATGAGGTAGACGACACAAAGACTAAGATAGAGAAGGTCTGCAAGAAGATATATGGAGCCGGCAGTGTAAGTTTTGCAAAGCCTGCCGAGCGCATGATACAGCGCATCAAGGAGCTCGGTCTCGAGTCATTCCCTGTATGTATCGCCAAGACACAGTACTCGTTCTCTGCAGACCAGAAGCTCATCGGCACACCATCAGGATTTGACATTCGCATACGCGACCTCGTCATCAACCGCGGTGCAGAGATGATCGTTGCCATAGCGGGCGATATACTCCGTATGCCAGGACTGCCAAAGTCTCCTCAGGCTGAGCGCATCGACTATATCGACGGCGAGATTGAGGGATTGTCATAAAACAAGAATCTGCGTTTTTACGAAGTGAAAACGATATTCTGTTATAATAAAAAGTAATAGTATACTTTGGGCGCGAAATCCGTGAGCAGTGCCATCAGCAAGCTCCTCCCCTAAAGTAGGAGCGAAGCGGGATGGGAGCTTCGCTTGCGACGGCGTGAGCTTTAGCGAACCAAAGGAGTGCCGTAAGGCCTTGGCTGAAAGCCGGAGGGGTATTAGTAAATTATATATAATGTAATACCAACCTTAAATGTGATTGTCAGACTCATAAGGCATGGTATTAGTAAATTATATATAATGTAATACCCCTTCCCCCTTCGGGTACTTCCCCTACTTTAGGGGAAGAGTTGCCATCCGGACGCATGGGCTATGAATTGTATGTAATTGCTTATCATTACCTATACTAATATTACAGGACGGGCGAGAGATTGACTCTCGCCCGTCCTGCGTCTATTGTATATGTTACAAATGCTCTACCAGAGACCTTCGTCTCCTGCCTCATCTACCAATCCTCTGCTCTTTGCGAGGTCTTCAGAGTCATCAGCAAGATTGTCCTTATCGGTAATGATACTGTCTCCTTCTGTCTGTTGTGAACCACAGATGATATGATCGTTTGCTATTGTTTCCTGCTCCAAGCATGGAGTAATATAGTTCTTCTTCATGATGCTACGTTATTTCAATATTTTAACCACCTTTGTTCCCTGCTTCACGATATTGACACCTCGCTGCAAGCTATTGAGACGTACACCACCTACGGAGTAGATCTCAACATTGCCTGCACCTGCAGACTCGTCTATGCCGAAGATACCTGTAGCGTCATCATCAAAGTCTGATGGAAGTCTGATGCCATCAAATACTGTTGCTCCCTGACCTACAGCCAACGGCAACTGCATAAGACAGCTGTACTGCTTGGCATTAGTGCCGAGACGTGTACCGTCGCCTACATAGTAGAATGCCACACGTCCGCTATGATTCTGCAATATGTAGTGGCTGGACTGCAGAGTGAAGTCGTCCGAGAGTACACCGACGAGCAATCCGGAAGATACGGACTGTATGCCTTCGCTTGTGTAAGGTCCAGTAAACGAGTAAGTGCCTTCCGCACCTCTTATTATATAAGGTGTATTGCGCTCTATACGTGTAGCCTTTGTCAGTATAGCATATCCGTCTTCATCGTAAGTGGCACATTCGTAAGCCTTAAGACCAGCAGGAACTTCGGAACTAAATGGGAGGCAGAGGGTACCATATCCTACTGCTGTCATCTTGAAGTCGACGGTTACATCTGGTACGCATGTCACCTGTATGCTTGGTATGTTCATAGGCTGGGTGAACTCTCTGTCTTTATAGAACTCTATCGTATATGTCCTGCCAGGGAATATGTTTTTGCCTATTCGGTCAGAGATGTCAAACGTATGCTCTATAGACTCTCCTTCCTTCCATGATTCATAGCCGACACCTTCTCCAAAGTATCCTCCATTGCCCGTATTAAACTTGTAAAAGATATGTGCCGAGCCAAGAGGCTGTCCGGTCAAATTGCGTGCGGCTATATGTATTCCGCC
>JAZLKQ010000547.1:0-3879 GCA_045597745.1 Bacteroidaceae bacterium
CGTACTATACTACTGCCTGGATGGCAGTACCTACTCTGCATATAAGGTAATGGCTTCCAGCCATGGACTATAGTTGCACATACTATCCGGGGACCCTACCCCGGTTACTCAGATACTGGCCTCCAGCCAACATTACCCACATTATAGATTATAGAGCCATTATTATTAAGTATGTTTCTTATATTGTCAAAATGTTTATAAATGTCAATTTTATTTCCTGAGCTCAACTATTATGCCATCTTTGTCAATAGCAAATAGGAGAGGAATATTTTGTGATGCGAACATATTGTATATGCGTCGGTCGTTTTGTTCGCTGTAGGGCAGGGAGAGTCCGTTTTGTTTCCAGTATTCTTCTATTGCTTCGCGTCCCTGTTCCCTTGCAATAGCCAAAAAGACGCAATTGTTGTCGCTACGCACTCTTTCGTACAGATTCTGGATTTCGGGAAACTCCTGTTGGCAATCCTTGCAGGTTGTGTTGAAGAAAAGCAGATACACTTGCTTACCTCTCAGGTCTTCAGAGTTTACCGTAATGCATGGTGTTGAAAGGGTAGAGGATGATAAGGAAGAAACTCTCCAATCGAGTGGATCAGGAATAAAAAGCTCTATCTGAAACTGCGGCATTTTATCACCCACGCTGAGATTCTCTCCTGTGGGTGATAAATCCCTGTCGTCATTTATGCAACTGCACAAACATAGCGAAAGAATAAGTAACCAGGCATTGAGCAATTTCATTCCTGTATGATTTACTTGTCTGTCAATAGAAGTTTATATGTATAGACATGACCTTCAACCGAAAGGCGAACAAGATATATTGCAGATGGGAGAGTTGCACTATATGAATAGTCGATATCTGTCTCTTTTTCTACAAGCGTGCCATTGGTTGAATGTATCTCTGCCCATTCAATTGCAGCATTGGCTGGAGCATATATTGTGATGCGTCCGCTGCCGGCAGTTACACGAGGTGCACTGATTGTCATTTCCTCCTCTTTCTCTCCAGGAGAAGTGATATAGTAGCGTACGCCGCGAGTTGAGCAGTTGAGAGTAATGTCGCTTGTCAGAGGTTCAATTGTACCTTCTTCGCTATCTATGATATAAAGAGGACAATCGAAATATTCTGCACCTTCAATGTGAAGCATCACATCATCTACGAGTCCGGCAGTCACGAGAGGCAATGTATCGCCTGGTACGATATTGGCGATAGACTGCGCCTGTCCGTTCTTTGTAGTATATAGGAAGATGTCATCCTTGAGGTTAGAGTCAAAGAGAGTCTCCACCATATCATGTTCTGCAACTGTGCCATCTGTCAATACTGCCACACTCTTGCGTCCGTTACCATCTTCAGCAGTAAGACGCAATTGTGGAATGTATGATTGTCCTACAGCACGAGAATTAGGGTTAGAACTATCATTGTTTGTTGTAGGACTCTTTTCACCTTGTGCATACGACATCATGTCAGCTGTGAAATTAGGTGTAACATTAGTTGCCCCTGATGTTACCTGACCAGTTGCATCTTCTTGACCTTGTCTTAGCTCAACAAAGAATGATACGCCTGGAGCTAAGTACTGAGCATCACCTTCAAGCGTGCTAACCCAACCTTCAGTTTCTGTGAAGAGTGCTGTACGCTGTCCATTTGCTGAAGCAATCCAGTACTTGCGTTCAAACTGCATATTATTATCAAAGAACTTCTGCATATCGAGCCAGCAGATTAAAGGATTACCTACGAGGAAGTAGTTGGTTGGAGTTGCTGGGTTTTGGTTATTTCCAGTATCACCTACCATCTGCTGGAATGTTCCTGTCAAATCGCTAAGTTTTCCAGGGCGGACTCCTCCCACGATATCATCGCTATTGACCGACTCTGTCTTCTTATTTCCATCAGCATTACCAGGATTATAATATGTATATTGTGTATCTGCCTTAGGGAAGCGGAATCGAGCAATTGTAGGTTGATCACCTGCATCCATCGCGCTTACATCTACCTTGATAGAGAAACCTTGTCCCGCTCCGTAACGCACATTAACATCATTGTAAACATGACTCCAATCGAGAGTGACACCGACATTGTCCATGTTGCCGTCAAGTTTATACACCTTGGCCATACTCTTGTTCCATGAACGCTGGAATACTGCAGGGTTGAATCGATCGTTGAGATTTGTCTGATAAGTGATATCTTCAAACAATGGAGTCTGCTGACGAGCTGTAGCAGTAGGCAAGTAGAGATCTCCTGCAACGATATTCATGAGAGGAGAGGCAACAGTCTGCCAAGTACCAACAGGAACATCGATATCACACCACGCCTTATTATAATAAAGGTATCGCTGATCCATAAGAATTGCGCCTGCATTGAAATGAATCTGATCGCAAGTATGGTCATACCATGGGCGAGTAGCAACATCGTTGTCACTTCTGTCGATAGATGCCATTTCATAAATGACATTTTCTGTCGGTTTGCCAATAATTGCCTCTTCAGTCGGATTTCCATTAGCGATTTGTAGACCTGCTTTAGGAGCACCAGCATATTTAATGGAAGTGTTTTCAGTGCTACTTCTCATATCATACATAAATGGAACTCGTTCGACTTCTGCAGGAATAATGACCTTAGTGAAGTCAGCTGGTGCAAAACTGAACTCATTGGCATTTGTTCCACCATCGGAGATATAGTCATCATTAGCTGTTAAGAAGTCAGAACTCTTCACATCTGCTCCGTTCAATTTCCAAAGCAAATCTTCCTTAGTTACACGTCTCCAGTTATCATCATCATTCCAGTTACGACTTACAGCACCTGTCCACATCTGATACTCTGGAACAACTTTGATAGTGAAGATGAGGTCACCTGGACATACGACATTGCTGGCTCCTTCTTGCTTAAAGAGCATCTTCACAGTATACCAATATCCTTCTCGGAATTTGAAATCCTTGAGGAATGCAAGCTTGCAGACGTTGCTAGAATGATTAGTATCTCCCATTACCGCTGCAATGTCTATCACTTTTCCGATAACAACAACTCTACTTGAGTAGTAGTTTTTATCTGGATTTGTTGTGTCTACAAATATTTGTGCTCCAGATTCTTTTGTGCTTGCAAGAGGGTCATTTGAATCTACGAGATATAACCAATCATCTTCTGATTTGGTAAGAGTTGTACCTGGAGCTTTTCCTTCCTCTGTTACAGGAGTAATTGCGCGTAATGGTACTAATAGTTCATTAGACGCAGTAGTAGAAGAAAGATTATTGATAATAGTCTTTTTCAACTGATTCAATCCAATTCGAAGAGGTACATCTCGCATTGTCTCAGGATAAGATACTTGTCCTGCCCCGTCCTTCATCGTAGGTGTCAATTCATTAATCTTGATGCTTACATTGATAGGATCCAGACAGAATACAACATTCTCCATACTTGGATCGATTGGAAGAGCTGTTATATAAAAATACTTTTGTGTAGCAGGATCCAAATTCTCTCCAAATATATGAGCAGTAGCAAAACCTTTATCCTTATATAGCGTTAAATGTCCTTCTTGAACAAGTTCTTT
Organism: Bacteroidaceae bacterium; assembly: GCA_045597745.1. Lineage (GTDB taxonomy): Bacteria > Bacteroidota > Bacteroidia > Bacteroidales > Bacteroidaceae > Minthosoma. The sequence continues at coordinate 3,525 of JAZLKQ010000547.1, forward strand.
TATGAATAGAAGCATGTCTTCTGTGAATCCATCTTCTACTTTAATTCCGTTATGGTTGTCCGCTGTTACTCCAAGGACTAGATCATTATCAGCAGTAGGGTTTTTTTCGCGGAAATGTATCATAGCGACGCTGAGTTTTAGTTTTGAGTTATTTTCCAGCGTCTTTTCTTCGGTCATGTAGGCACGATTGTATCCTTGATTTTTTTGCTCTGTCTCTAACGTCATTGGGCCATAGTACCAGTCGAACATTACTTCGTCGTTAGTAACAGGATCTCCTCCAATTTTTACTCCATTAAGATCGATTTCTACCTTAGGGCGTTGGTTCGCACAATAACTGTCACCTCCTTGAACCGCT
>JAZLKQ010000548.1:0-7128 GCA_045597745.1 Bacteroidaceae bacterium
GCTCACTACATGGACCGCATGGACCTGTATCACCCATCTCCCAGAAGTTGTCGTGCTTGTTACCGTTGATGATGTGATCCTTTGGCAAGAACTGTTCCCAGATAGATGCAGCCTCATCGTCACGTGCAAGTCCTTCCTCTGCAGAGCCCTCAAACACCGTAGCGTACAAGTCTGCAGGGTCTATCTTGAGCACGTCCACGATATACTCCCATGCCCATGAGATTGCTTCCTTCTTGAAGTAGTCGCCAAACGACCAGTTGCCGAGCATCTCAAACATGGTGTGATGATATGTATCGTGACCTACTTCCTCAAGGTCGTTGTGCTTACCGCTCACGCGCAGACACTTCTGTGTGTCCGCCTGACGACGACTCTTAGGTGTAGCGTTGCCGAGGATAATGTCCTTAAATTGGTTCATACCTGCATTAGTGAACATCAGCGTAGGGTCATCCTTAATGACCATAGGAGCTGAAGGCACTATGAGGTGCTCCTTGCTTTCAAAGAACTTCTTGAAAGACTCACGTATTTCTTTTGCTGTCATTGATATATTGATTTGATTCATTTCCAAGTTGCAAAGGTACACCTTTTTATATATATAGACAAACGTTTATCGGCAAAAAGTGAGTCATCGATTTGATATTGAAAGTAAATGCAACCATCGCCACACGATAATGGCACGTATACAGAAATGTTGACAACCATAAATATACACAGACGGACATACAGACATGTAGTTTTCAACATACGCTCGATCAAGCTTCAACATACGTATGATAAAGCTTCAACATACGCTCGATAAAGCTTCGACATACGTATGATGCAAAAACATTTAATTATTAAAAAAAACAAAAAGATTTGTCACGTTAATTAAAAGTATTAGATTTGTATTCGGAAACAATGTATTAACTATTAAAAATCAAACTTATGGTAACAACAATCATCATTATCGTTGTAGTGCTGATATTAGTATTTGCAGTCATAGGCAACTATAACAGCATGGTCAGACTACGCAATAATCGCGAGAACGCATTCGCTAACATCGACGTACAGCTCAAGCAGAGGTTTGACCTCGTACCACAGCTCGTCGCTACTGTCAAGGGCTATGCTTCTCATGAGAAGGAACTGCTCGAGAAGATCACCATGGCACGTGCTGCAGGTATGGGCGCAACTTCCATCAACGACAAGATGGCAAGCGACAACATGCTCACAAGCGCTCTTGCAGGTCTTAGGGTATCGGTAGAGGCATACCCAGAACTTAAGGCTAACACCAACTTCCTCCAGTTGCAGGGTGAGCTTTCAGACATCGAAAACAAGCTCGCGGCTACTCGTCGCTTCTTCAACTCCGCTACAAGAGAGTACAACAATGCCGTTCAGACATTCCCAGGCAACATACTTGCAGGCATGTTTGGATTCCACAAGGAGCCTATGTATGAGGTAGCTCCTGAGCAGAGAGCACAGGTTGAAGCAGCACCAAAGATTGAGTTCTAATATGGGGGGCTATATTGGCTTACAATCCCAAATAACTAACAACAACATGAAGAGTATGCTTTTGCTCTTCATGTTTCCTACTATCATACTCGTAATGGTATGGGTATTCTGTTATGTAATGGGATGGTTGACTCAAGATAGCGGATACGACGAAGCAGGTTATGTCGTCACTTATGGAGTCGACATAGATGAGGTCAACATGACGTGGCTAAGCTATGCACCATGGGTGGTAGGTATAGTCGGTATATGGTTTGTCATCGCATACTTCTGCAATGTCGCCATGATCAAGGCTGCCACAGGAGCACGTACTCTCACCCGTAAGGAGAGTCCGAGAATCTACAACATAGTGGAGAATCTCTGCATGACGTGCAATATGGATATGCCTAAGATAAATGTCATACACGACCCGGGACTTAATGCCTTTGCCAGCGGCATCAATAAGAATTCGTATACTGTAACCGTAACTACGGGCATCTGCGAAAAGCTTGACGACGAGGAACTGAAAGGTGTCATAGCACACGAACTTACGCATATTCGCAACAAAGACACCCGACTGCTCATCACCAGCATTGTCTTTGTCGGCATCATATCCACCGTACTTCAGCTTATAGTCCGCTTTGGATTCCGTATATTCCTATATGGAGGACGAAGCCGAAGCAGCAAGAATGGAGGTGGTGGTGCAGCCGCACTTATCATGCTTGTCGTTGCCGTGGTATGTACTGCTATAGCCTATCTTTTCATCGTACTCACACGCTTTGCCATCAGCCGCAAACGTGAGTATATGGCTGATGCAGGTGGAGCAGAACTCTGTGGCAACCCTATGGCACTGGCTTCTGCATTGAGAAAGATCTCTAACGACCCTGGCTTGACACAAGTAGAACGAGAAGACGTTGCACAGCTCTTCATCCATAAGAGCAAGGAGAAGAAAGGATTCTTCGAGAGCATGGCAGGGCTATTCTCCACCCATCCTGACATAAGGGAGAGGATTAGGATATTGGAACAGTTCTAAACCTACTAAAGGAGAGTCAAAAGCCAACTAAAGGAGAGTCCCGATTCTATCAAAGGTAAACTCAGAGTCAACCAAGGGACGACACAGTATCACAGACTGATGAAGTAACCCAACTTATACAAAGAAAACAAAAACAGCGAAGGATGCTGCGACAACAGATTACAGCGCAAAATACCCTTCGACATCCTATAGAGAAGCCGCACGGCCCACGCCAAGTGCAGCTTCTTTATCTTTATGGCCATATTCTCCACATTACTATGACCAGCCATGCGTCCATCAAGCGACTTGAGTGTACGGAGGGCAGTCTCAGACTTCTTGAGGAATACGTCATTGGTATCTATGCCACGATGTATGAGCGGATTGTCAATGTGCAATATGGACACACCACGCCTTTCAAGGTCTGCTCCGAAAAGGGCGTCTTCATATCCGTACTCCTTACAATGCTCATCAAACTTTATCTCCATAAATGCCGAACGTCTCATCATGACATTGAAGCACGACATCTGGCTGTATGGCCGCTGAGAGCGCACCGACGCCGCACGCATCTCATCTGCCTTGCGTTCGTACTTGTACCTTAGGGTGCGGTTGACGACAAAGTGAGAGTGCAAAGCCCCGAGGTCTGCAGTCTCACATACGCTACACACCTCATCACGACTAAGTTCGGGAGTCTTTATACCACCCACTATCACATCTGCCTTGTCCTGACTATCCACATACATCTTCACAAAGTCATCACTACACACCTCCGCATCACTGTCGAGAAATATCAGCCAGTCGCCCCTCGAAGCTTCCGCCAGTCGATTGCGTGTGCTGGCAAGACCGAGATTCTTCTCAGAGGGCAAGTACTGGCAACCGTCAAGTTCCTTGACCTTCATGTTCATCACCTTAGCCAACTGATCACGGCTCGCATCATCGCCAACGAGGATTTCAAAGTCACACCCAAGTGCGGTACATTGACGCTGAAGGTCACACACCAGGCGGTAGCAATTATAGTTGTATGTGGATATAAGTATCGAAATCATGATGCAAAGATAACCTTATTTTCATTAATCAATGAAGAAAAAACGCTTTAATAACGACGGGAATAAGAAATAAAGCATACCTTTGCACCAACTATGACTCTCGATATCCTGATATGCACACTCAATGGCGGCATAGAGCAAGTGCCCCGTGTCCTCCTGCCTCAACGACCAGGAGTAGGATATGTAGTGTCTATGCAATATACCGACAGTTCATATCTCAATGACGTACCAGCAGTACTGAGAGAGAGGAAAGATGTCAAGCTCACTTACCTTGCAGGCAAAGGTCTGTCACGCAACCGCAACAATGCGTTGCTTCACTCATCAGCCGACATCTGCCTGATAGCGGACGATGACAACAAGTACCAGAATATGTATCTCGACCGTATATTCGTCTATATGACAGGCAATACAGATGTGGACATAGCACTATTCAAGGCTACCACGGACGGCGTGCACTGGCTGAAGCCTACATATCCAAGACACAGTACTTCATACGAAGACGCAATAAGGCAAGGATATTATCCAAGTTCGGTGGAGATGGTCATCCGGCGCAAGCAACTGCTACACGAAGGCGTACTCTTCAATGAGAGATTCGGTCTCGGTTCTGATGTCTTCTGCAGCGGAGAGGAGTCCATATTCATTGCTGACGCGCTCCGCCACAAGATGAAGGTACACTATTTTCCAGAACTTATAGTGCAGACACCAGGTTGTACAACAGGCAGCAAGTTTGCCTCATCGCCAGACCTGCAGGTGTCCAAAGGCGCAACATTCTGCTATTGCTATGGCAGGCACAGAGCGTTGTGGCTTAGTCTAAAGGAGTCTCTCTGGTATCTCATACATAAGGGCAAATCGCCTATATCCATATTTCGCAACATGTACAAAGGTATAACACTATGCTGACCATCATCACACCTATATACAATCGAAAGAACTATCTGCCTAAGTTCACCGAGCGTCTGCTTGCCATGAGCATGATGCCAACCGAGATAATATTTGTCGACAACGGCAGTACCGACGGCAGTCATGAGTGGATCAAATCCTTTGTACACAATCACTCTTCCAATGTCAGCACCAGACTGACCGTAACAAGAGAAGTCAAACGAGGTGCTCCTGCCGCACGCAACAAAGGTCTATCGCTATGCACCACGCCGTGGGTGTACTTCTTTGATTGCGATGATGAGTTTGACACTAACTTTGTGGAGTGCGCCATGTCACAGATAGATCGAGTAAGCAATGACTGCTCGTTGATTGCTTTTCTTACTCGCATGAATATAGGTGGCAAAGTCAAGACTCGCGAGCATTATCTTACCGACAAACCTACAGACCAGATATTCTCATCTCATCTCAATACGCACGCCATGCTGTTCCGTACCGAGTGGCTACGCTCCATCGGAGCATGGGACGAGACTCTGACTATATGGCAAGACTGGGAACTCGGCTATCGCTCACTGCTCCATCGACCTAACATCAAATGGGTCAGCGACAGGGCGTTTCATCTCATAAACATTCACCCTGACAGCATTACGGGAGCAAGTATCGCCAGCAACTACGAGGGCAAGATACACGCTCTAAGTGTCGCTGCCGACATCACGACCCGAATCCTCCACAAAGACGACCCTACGCTGCACAGGTGCCTGATGGCTCTCTTCCTGCGTAGCTACATACTGCTTGGGCAGCTCGAGAGTGAAGGCAACAATAAAGCTACGGCTCAGTGCCGTAGCTTCATAGAGCACACTTTTGTTGTATCGAAACGTGACTATCAACTTGGCGAAATGATAGAACTATATGTATCAAGAGGAGGAAAGAGTGCCTGGCGTATAGCCAGATGGATAGTCAAGGCACTTGCATAGCCACCGTCACATACGGTCGTCTCACATACGTCTACATACAGCCTGTGCCATACACATCATTGCGTATGGCACAGACTATTGTTTTATAAGTTCTTGTTCTTATACATGCTTTCCCACCACGAACTGTCGTCTTGCAGCCACTTAGCAAACCATGCCCATATAGTGTTCTGCCAGCGTAGGCGCTTTCCGTACTCCAGTATCCAGTGATTTTCCCCTTCCACGAGCACCATCGCCGTAGGACGTCCAAGTAGCTTGAGCGCTGTATACATCTGTATGCTCTCGCCCACTGGCACGTTGGTGTCGGCTGTACCATGCACAAACAACAATGGAGTATGTATCTTGTCGGCATTATACAGAGGGCTCTGATCAACGTACAGATCCTTGCGAGTCCATGGATAACTGTTTGCCATCGAAGTCTGCGAATAACTGTATCCCCAATAGCCTTCACCCCAATAGCTCGTATGGTCGCTGATACCTGCATGGCTCACTGCAGCAGCAAAGATGTCTGTCTGAGTCTGCAGGTACTGTGTCATAAATCCACCGTAGCTTGCACCTATACACCCTATCTTCTTGTCGTTGACAAACGAATGTTGTGCCGTGAATGCCTTGACCGCCCCGATGATATCCTCTGCCACACCCTTGCCTGCTGTATTGACATGCGTTGCTGACCACTTCTGACCAAAGCCTGTTGCACCACGTGGATTGATAATCAACACTATATATCCCAATGCCGAGTATGCGTGTGACGAATAGCGACCGCCAAAGGTACGACTTGTTGGCGAACAACCACCATAGTAATTGACTATCATCGGATATTGCTTTGATGCATCAAAATGCGGAGGTAGATAATAGCGGCAACATATAGTGTCACCCTCCGTATTGATATAGTCGAAAGGCTTACATTCACCAAGGTCCACATCGGATAACAACTCCTTGTTGATATCGTCAAGCAGCGTTGACTTCATGGTCTTCGTATTGTACGTATACAGGCGATAAGAGTTGGTTGCGCTCTGAGCATAATAAGCTGCAGTAGCAGACGACTTTGCCATGACAAATCGTCCCATAGTCTCCTCTGGCAACGTGAGGCGCTGTATCTTGCGAGTCGAAGGGTTGAGGTGGAAGAAGTTGATGCAGTCCTTGTCCTCAGCCGAGAAGTATATCATGCCGTCATTGACGTTCCAAACATACGAGTCGACATTAGGATTGAAGTCTCGCGTAAGCGGTACAATATCGCTATAGTCGCCTGCCTTAGCCGCCAACCTCTTGTTGATATCTATGAGATAGAGCTGATGATCAAAGTCGTTTGGAGTCTGTCCTTCAGCCACCGCCATACCTATGCCGCCAAGACACTCAGGCGAACCCGACAGTATGATCTTGCTGCCGTCAGGCGAAAACTTTGCGTTGCTTATAAATCCCTCCTTACTTAGCAGCGTCTCCATCTCCATCGTCTTGACATTGAGTCGATAGATAGACGCCACATCCGTCGGACGCATCATCTTGGCATCATACTCCGTCTTCTCTATGAGCAAGTACTTACCGTCCTGCGATATGTCGAGCAGATATACATTGTGATAACCATACGTGAGTGGCTGTGCAATGCCAGTCTTTAGGTCGTACATGTACAGGTTGCTCCTGTCTCGCCATCCAGGTTGACGGTCGTCAGGCTCTACTACCTCGTATACGTCCTTGCGCTCTTGAGGACCCGTCGTCACCACGCTGTATACCACGTAGTCTTCCGTTGGCGAAGTCGGGGGCCAAGCGG
>JAZLKQ010000549.1:0-4294 GCA_045597745.1 Bacteroidaceae bacterium
CCAATACACCCCATTCGGAACATCCGAGAGATTCTTGTTCATTGTATAAAGTATACTATCCGCTGTGCGTAATTTCTATTAATCATAATATCAACCATCAATCATGACTACACCATTATTTATGGGACTCGGGCTACCCGAGATCATCATCATAGTACTCGTCGTACTCCTGCTCTTCGGAGGCAAGAAGATACCTGAGCTCATGAAGGGCATGGGCAAAGGTGTACGTGCATTCAAGGACGGTGTCAAAGGAGTAGAAGACGACCTCGATACCGAAAAGGAATCAAAGGAAAACAAATAGAATAGTAGTGTCCACGATGACATTCTGGGACCATCTCGACATACTACGCAAACATCTGTTACGCATCATCATAGTCTTGATGGTGCTTACCGTCGTGGCGTTCGTGTTCAAGGATCAGCTCTTTGCAGTAGTGCTGGCACCTGTCAAGGCAAGTGAGACAGGAGCAAGACTCATCAACACCGGACTCACGACACAGTTTACCACACACGTCACCACATCATTCTACGCCGCCTTGCTGCTTGCCGCACCATACGTCATATACGAACTCTTCACATTCATATCACCAGGTCTATATGACAACGAACGCCGCCACACCATACGCCTGGTGCTAAGCGGTTACATCATGTTCATGCTCGGAACCGCCTTCTGCTATTTCGTACTCTTCCCTATCACATACGATTTCCTCGGCGGTTATCAAGTAGACACGTCGGTGGACAATCTCATCGGGCTCGATTCATACATCGACACCTTCCTTGTGCTACATCTCGTCATGGGAGCAGTATTTGAGATGCCTGTACTCTGCTGGCTACTCGCCCTCATCGGTCTGCTCGAACATACGATGATGGCACGATACCGACGTCACGCCCTTGTCGTGATACTTATACTTGCCGCCATCATCACACCAACATCAGATGCTATCACACTCACCATCGTCACCTTACCTATGTATCTACTCTACGAACTCAGCATACTCATTGTCAGAATGACAAGAAGAATAGCCCCATAACCTCCAAAGGGGGCATTAGGATAGAGCGCAGTAATGAATGATTGTTGGAATGAAAGAAATTAATCAGAAATTAATCAGGATTTATTTTCAACCTCCATCTTAGAACATCAAGGACATGTTAAATTAAGGCAATGATATACAATTAGGCACATAATCCATTAGCTATGCCATCAGCATACTCCTCCCCTAAAGTAGGGGAGGTGGCTGAAAGCCGGAGGGGTATTAGTGAATTAAAGACAACATAGCTATATGCACACAAAGTATGTAATACCCCCTCCCCCTTCGGGTACTCCCCCTACTTTAGGGGGAGAGTGCCATCCGGACGCTTGGACTATGAGGTGTGCCCAATTGTATATCATTCCCAAAAATTAAGCGAGTGTATACTTCCGTCACTACTCTTACTTATTGCACCACATATCGCATCATATAGTAATACATGCAAGTGGGGTGTGTCACTCATGGTGACACACCCCACAATTATGTTATGAGATTGTATTTACTAAAGTATTAGTAGTGAATGAACCATCTGTTGACAGTAATGTCACTTGGTTTTATTGTACCATTACTATCCTTGATATAGAGCAAGAGGTAGTCACAAAGCTTATTGTTATTCTTATTATCTTTATCAAAGACAGAATAGAGCTGCTGCTTAGTGAAGTTGAATGTAACAACGTATGTATTCTTATTCGCCTCTTCTACAATGTCTGCCTTTAATGTTGGTTCTTTCCATCTTGTAAAGACTGATGGGAATTCCTCTGCCTTCCTTGTAAAGCCCTGATATGTAATATTTGTAGTTGTTGCATCATAGTCTGCAGGTATCAAGATACACTCGAATGAAGATGTAATTGATTCATCTCTTGTCATTACTATGGTGTATGTAATCTGGCGATTCTCATCTACAATACCGTCGATTACTCTCCACATAGGATTATCACCATCCCACGCTCTGAGCATAGTCAGAGATGAAACTTTAGTGATAGTAGGGCTTGTAGGTATAGTAAGGCTTGTCCAACCTGCAGGGATTGTTCCTTCACCATGGACGCCACCTCCATCAACATTAATATCATACAACACTCCTGTATGAGGTGTAGGGAATATCTTATACCAAGGATCTCCTGTAGTTGTATTAACATCTGGTTTCTTGCACCATTGTGGGAAATATTGGTATCCCTTATCTATTGCAACATACTCGCACATCCATAATGGACCATTTACAACAATATTCTCTTGACCTTGTACAGTTTCATTCAGATTGAATATAGGCACAGCAAATGCACGTGGAGCAACATTGTCGTCATCGTAATCCCTATGATGAGAGTTATCTGCATCTTCTTCATGATTCTCAGGATCGTCAAATCCCATGCGATCATGATTATTGCTATGTAGATCATAGATTCTATTACCGTCTCTTGTATTGACTACATACATGTGAAGTTTGCTGAGAACACGGTCTTTTTCATCTGGATATGTTCTACCACGGAAGATGGCAGGAGCATGAGTTTTGAACTTAGGATCAAGCACATTGATCTGCTTCATCTCACCAGATACGTTACCAAGGAGGTTGTGTATCTCGTACTGAGATACTTTTAATGTATTATCTGCACCACCTATTTCCTTATTAGGGTCGTACTTGCCATCAGCACCTGTTGGGTCGAAACCAATATAGATAGGCATAGTGGCACCAGTAGCCTGTACAGTAACGATAGTCTGACCATTCTTGTCGAAACCTACATCAAATACGGCATCATTGAAGTCAAAGTCGAGCGAACCACCAAGGTCCTCACACATCACACGCTTAGCGCCAGATGTTGGAGCAAAGTGTCCTGGAGTAATCTTGATAATCCAGTTGCTATAGAATCCGTCACCATCAACTATAGTCTGACCTGACTCTGTCTCAAAGTCAAATGCGAGATAGTAACCTTCACGAGCTATCGGCGTACCTTTCAGAGGACTTTTAGGATCCTTTACAGTCTCAGTCCAAGTAAGGTGTACAAGTACCCAGTTTTGATCCCATGCGTCAGTGGTTGCCATTGAAGAGCGACACGCAAAGTCCTCCGTACCGGAAGAAGTTATATAAAGTATCTCACGATAGTCGTTAGAAGATGCCTGCTCTGGATTCCAGTTCACATTGCCATTGTTGAAGTTGAGAGCATGTGTCCAACCATTAGAGTTGATATTTGGGCTCTCAGAACCACCGATAGCTTTGAAAAGGAGCTGATCGAGCTTGTAGTTGATACGCTCGTTAGAATTCTCTGCTCCTTTCTTTTTAGTAACATTTGGATACTGACGAACGTCATTAGCCATCTCTGAGTTAGCACCATTATAGCCAGTCACCTGTCCTGATGGTAGGTCATCGTACTTCAACTGGTCAGCATCTGCACTGACATTCTGGATAAAGAAGTCTGAGAGGTGAAGTTTTTCACGATAAGCCTCAGGATTAGTGATGCGGTGAGTACGGAACCACGCACTGACGTACTGTATCTCAAACTCTGTGATGTCACCGACTGGGCGACCACCTTGTGCTATAACCTCATCTTTCGTTCTCGCAAAATCCAATGCATCACCACCATTAGAACCATAGTATAGTCCATTGAGGTGAGGCCATCCTGGTATCACGATGTCATGAGCGAGAGCATCATCGTCGTATGGACCTGCAGCAGTTCCCGTATGATCCTTTACATTGTTATGGTCAACCCACGTGTTGCGGTTGATATTGACATGACCAACTTCGATATATCCATCTCCATCAGCACGAGTTCCAAAGCCCATGCCACCATCTACTGACATCATGCATGGTATGATGTCGTCCATACCGTAACCTGCTTCAGGGTCGAAGTCACCAAAACGCTGACGAAATGCCTCCGTATAAGTCTGCTCAAGCTTGGTCTGCTTGATAGTCTCTTCGTCATACTCCACGAAGTCAGAGCATGATGAATAGGCGAGCGCTGCTAATGTGCACGCACCTAACATTAAAAAACTGTTTTTTGTCTTCATTATGTTGAAAATATTAAGTAGTTATCGTCTTCATAATGGTGCCATCAGCACCTCGACTTGTCTAAATAGTATCGTTTTCTTCACTTAGAATGTGCAAAATTAAGAATTAACATTATTTTATGCAAGAAATCTACACATTATTTAATATATATAGTCAACTTTTTGAGTATTCTCAATGCAAAGGATTTATACATGAAGACTAAAAGAAATTAATCAGAAATTAATTCGGCATCCATTTGAGATCATTTGTGAGACATGATATTATTATTCGA
>JAZLKQ010000550.1:0-3662 GCA_045597745.1 Bacteroidaceae bacterium
CTTCTGCAGCAGCGGCAGCAGCTGCAGCCTTCTTTTCTGCAACCTTCTTTGCTATTTCCTCGTTAACCTTCTTCTCTGCAGCGAGACGTGCAGCAGCATCTGCCTTAGCAGCAGCAGCAGCCTTGTCAGCGTTAGCGTTAGCCTTGCTTGACTTCTCATTCTTCCATGCTTCAAACTTAGCCTTAGCCTCGTCCTCAGTCATAGCGCCCTTCTTAACACCGTTGAGGAGGTGCTTCATGAGGAGTACGCCCTCCTTAGAGAGGATGCTACGTACTGTCTCTGTAGGCTGAGCGCCTGTCTGAATCCAGTAGAGCGCACGCTCGAAGTTCAAATCAATTGTAGCAGGATCAGTGTTTGGGTTGTAAGTACCGATCTTCTCTGTAAAACGACCATCACGTGGTGCGTTCGCATCAGCGATAACGATAGCATAGAACGCATAGTTCTTGCGACCGTGACGCTGCAATCTCATTCTTGTTGCCATTCTTTAATGTAGAATTATTGTTATTAATGATTTGAATACGCTGCTAACTCGTAACAGCTCGGCAAAGTTACGACATTTTCCCGACATGACAAAGACAACTACCTCTCTATTCACTATTTTTCTTCCTATCTTAAAGAAAAAGTGTCAAAGACTTTCATTGTTAATGATATTTATATTAAATTTGCACGTATAATTGTCAACCATACATTGCAAATCACGTTGATGAAAGGTAAGATAGAGCATCAGGGGGTCATCATACTGAAAGAAGGTACGCACGTACAGGTCAAGATAGTACAGGCGGCCGCATGTTCGGGATGCCATGCCAAGGCTATATGTTCGTCTGCCGAGAGCAAGGAGAAGGTGGTAGATGTGTACGACAGCCACGCAGACAGATATAGTGTCGGCGACATGGTCAAGGTGTGCGGCTCACGCTCTATGGGCAAGAGTGCCGTAAGAATAGCATTTGGCATACCTGTATTTATCATCATCTCATGGATGCTCACCGCAATACTCGTATTGCATCTGCAGGACATAGTCTCTGTAGCCATACTGTTTGCAATGCTTGCAGTCTACTTCATTGTGCTTCGACTCAATAAGGAACGACTCAGCAAGAACTTTCTCTTCTGGATAGAGGACATGACGTAGGTTTTAAGTATTATATATATAATAAGGTGTAATGTGCACCCGTCCTTTGTGAAAGCACAAGACGTATAGTAGCAAGGAAGTATTATATTTTTAATTTAGGTAAATCAAGATTAGACAGGAAGAGCCGGCAGAGATACATCTGTCAGCCCTGCCAGTTTGTGGTGCAGAAAGGTCTGACAATCCACCACTGCAAGTCTGGCGAAGGGGGAACGTCGGCACGATGAATTTGCATCGAACGTATGTTGAAGCGTCATCATACGTATGACGAAGCGTTAACATACGTATGTTGAAGCGTTATCGAACGTATGTCGAAGCGTCATCGAACGTATGTTGCAAACGCACCCCACTTATACCGATGGAGGGACAGCCTTTGGCAACGTCTCTGAGTTCGGCAGGAAGATGTGTATTAGACAACTATTTATTTACTGATCAATAGGATATAAACAATTTAAAAACAATAAATTAAATGGAAATTGACGTAAACGTAATTCTAATTGCTGTAGCAGTCTTGGGAGGCATCGGCCTTGTATTGGCTTGTGTGCTTTACTTTGTTTCCCAGAAGTTTGCAGTAAAAGAAGACCCACGTATCGGTCTGGTGGCAGAAGTACTGCCTGGAGCTAACTGTGGAGGATGCGGTTTCCCTGGTTGTGGCGGACTCGCCTCAGCATGTGTCAAAGCCGCTGATGCAGGTTCGCTCGAAGGTCTCAACTGCCCTGTTGGCGGTCAGCCTGTCATGGAGAAGATAGCGGGTATTCTTGGTATGGAAGTGGGTGCTTCATCTCCAAAGCTTGCTGTAGTACGATGCAACGGCACTTGTGACAACCGCCCACAAGTCGTCATCTACGACGGAGTGAAGAGTTGTCGCGTGGCTAACACCACTTGTCAGGGTGAGACCAATTGCGCTTACGGTTGCCTCGGTTGCGGCGACTGTGTAGCTGCATGTCAGTTTGGTGGCATCAAGATGAACGAGAAGACCGGTCTGCCAGAAGTCAACGCTGACCTGTGTACTGCATGTGGAGCATGTGCCAAGGCGTGCCCTCGTAGCATCATCGAGATCCGCACCGTCAACGGTGACAGCAAGGACGCATACCTCGTAGAGTGTATGAACAAGGACAAGGGTGCAGCTGCCATGAAGGCTTGTGCTGTGGCATGTATCGGATGTAAGAAGTGTGAAAACGCATGTGGAAGTGATGCCGTTCACATCGAAAACAATGTAGCTTACATCAATCCTGAGGCTTGTACACTCTGTGGACAGTGCTTTGACGCATGTCCACGAGGCACTATCGTCAGCCTCAGCGCAAAGGGCATAGAGCGCAAGAAGATAGAGAAGGCCGCTCCAAAGCCTGCTGCCAAGCCAGGTGCAGCGTCAGCAAATGCAGCTGCCGCACCAGCCAAGCCTGCTAAGGAATGGAAGCCTATCGACATCAAGTACGACGCTGCCCTCGCACCATCTCAGCAGATATTGCTCGCCGGACCAAAGGACATCTCCAATCCGGTGCCAGCTCCTAAGGAGACTGCATTCGAGCCTAAGCGCACTGATGCACCGCTCCCTCCAAGCCAGATGATACTGCTTGGACTCAAATAATATCAAGTAGAATACATCCTCATGTGTCATAACCCGTAGTCGCATCGACTGCACTGCAGGGTATTAACCACATGATAAACAGTAAATAACTATATGAAGACATTTAGAATTGGTGGAGTACATCCAGCAGAGAATAAATTGTCAGCAGCAGAGCCTATCAAGGTCGCAGCACTGCCAAAGGTCGCTGTATACCCTATGGGCCAGCATATCGGCGCACCTGCAAAACCTATCGTCAAGGAGGGCGACAAGGTGAAGGTGAGCACTATGATAGCTGAGGCTGGAGGCTTTGTGTCAGCACCAATATTCAGTGGCGTCTCTGGTACTGTGCTTAAAGTTGATACCATCATCGACGCAAGCGGCTATCAGAAGCCTGCCGTCTACATCACTGTAGAGGGCGATGAGTGGGAAGAAAGCATCGACAGGGGCGAGACTCTCGTCACTCTCAAGGATAAGCCAGAACTCACTGGCAAGGACATCATAGCCAAGGTATCAGCTGCAGGAGTCGTTGGTATGGGCGGCGCATGTTTCCCTACACACGTCAAGTTGAGCCCACCACCGGGAAGTAAGCCTGAGTGGGTCATTATCAATGCAGTAGAGTGCGAACCTTATCTCACTGCCGACCACAGGCTCATGCTCGAGAAGGCAGACGAGATACTCGTTGGTGTCGACCTTCTGATGAAGGCTGCCAACGTGGAGAAGGGTTATATAGGTATAGAGAACAACAAGCCTGACGCTATCAAGTTGATGAAGGAGAAAGTGGCAGCCAACTATCCAAAGATAGAGGTTGTACCCCTCAAAGTCAAGTACCCTCAGGGTGGTGAAAAGCAGCTCATCGATGCAGTGGTAGGTCGACAGGTACCTGCTCCACCTGCTCTCCCAGTCAGTGTGGGCGCTATCATACAGAATGTCGGCACGGCGTTTGCTGTATACGAAGCAGTGATGAAGAACAAG
>JAZLKQ010000551.1:0-3184 GCA_045597745.1 Bacteroidaceae bacterium
CTGCCCCATCCTCCATGACTCCAAGGGCCTTCGACCAAGTATATATCTGATGACTTTGCATCACGTTTCAACTGCTTGTATGTGGCAAATGCTCCATAACAATCCTCTGCATCAAACAGTCCACCAACTACCATGATAGCAGTCTTGGCATTCTTACAGTGGTATAGCACATTGCGGTCTTCCCACCACTGGTCAAGGTCAGGATGCTCTATCACATCTGTCCATCCCTGCACGCTATCACCAAGCAGTCGAGTGAAATGCTTGACGGCTCCCATACGCAGATAGTCGGTATATACATCATTGCGTACTATATCGGAAGGATTGGACGAAAGTGCAGGCATTTCTCCTGTATAACGAGCATTGTGCATTGCTGGGGTGTTGAGATGTTCAAACCAATACTGAAATGAGAACATATCGAGCAAGAAGAATGCGCCATTGTGATGTGCATCATCACCTCTGTACCAATCGGTTACAGGTGCTTGAGGACTTACCGCCTTGATAGCAGGATGTCCGCTTAGCGCCGCCATTGTAGAATAGAAGCCTGGATATGAGATACCAAACACTCCGATTGCTCCATTGCTATTGGTGTTGTGAATGAGCCACTCAGCAGTATCGTATGTATCTGACGCCTCGTCAATAAGTGTTGTACGGTCGCCAGACTTGACCTTTGCATCGTCTATGATGACTTCACCTCGCTTTGTGTACTTGGGCGTCTTCTTGCCTTCGACAAATGGTCGTATGTCCTCAAACTTGCCTTCACTCATATTCTTACCACGTACATCCTGAAACACAAAGATGTAGCCATTGCGGGCAAACTCCGCCCATGCCGGACGATGGAGTGGCATATAGAGGTCCTCTCCGTATGGAGCAGCGGCGTAGCATGTACGATTCATTATGATCGGATGCTTGACAGACTTGTCCTTTGGCTCATAAATACTCGTAAACAACTTTACGCCATCACGCATGGTAATCTTGACCTCACGCTTGACATAGTGTTCACGTACCCAACGCTCCGTAATGGTATCTTGTGCAAATGATGACAAGATACCCATCATTGATACCAAGAATAATAGTAATGCTCTACTCATACACATCACATTGTTTATACACTATACTTATTATATAGTGAAACTGACGGCTCACTATGTCTGAGCCATCAGTTCCTTATCTTTATCTTCCATTGACCATCAATGCACACCAGCCTTTGAGCGCATGTCTCACAAGTTCCGTCTGCATACTGCATATCATAGTATACAATGGCAAGCGAATCGTTGACCAACTGTGCATGATTGACCACATATCCATTAAACGACCCATTTGTCTTTGCTAACCGACCTTGCTCCTGACTGTACGCCTTTGCCAGTACAGGTATCAATGTAGAGTCCATATCAGACAGGTCTACGTATGACTTGAGATAGGTCTCATATCGGCCAGCCCTCAACGAGTCAAGTGCTTCTGTCATCAGTGCCTTGACCGGTGCTGTCTTGTCTGTATCTACAGATTCACAAGAACTTACAGACAAGGCAAGCACTACCATCATCAGTATGTATACAAACGCACGTCGCATAGATATTAAGCCTATTAATGACTTACTTCTGACGTACATACACATTGATTGGAGTACCGCAGAAGTCCCAATTCTCACGTATCTTGTTCTCAAGGAAACGGCGATATGGCTCCTTGACATACTGAGGCAGGTTGGCATAGAACACGAACGATGGCACGCGAGTGCCAGGTATCTGCATACAGTACTTGATCTTGATATACTTACCCTTGAGCGCAGGTGGAGGAGTAGCCTCTATGATAGGGAGCATCACTTCATTGAGCTTAGCGGTAGACACCTTGTGCGTACGTGCATCGTATGCTGCCTGTGCCATCTCAAGTACCTTGAAGATACGTTGCTTTGTCACAGCTGACGCAAAGACTATATCAAAATCTGTAAATGGTGCGAAACGATTGCGAATAGCATTTTCAAAATGCTTAATTGCCGCATTGCTCTTATCCTCAACAAGGTCCCACTTGTTGACTACAACCACGAGTCCCTTCTGATTCTTCTGAATAATCTGGAATATGTTGATGTCCTGACCTTCGATGCCTCGTGTAGCGTCGACCATAAGGATACATACATCAGAGTTTTCGATGGCACGTATTGATCGCATCACCGAGTAGTACTCGAGGTCTTCGTTGACTTTATTCTTCTTACGGATACCAGCCGTATCTACGAGATAGAAGTTGAATCCAAACTTCTCATACTTAGTATAGATAGAGTCGCGTGTTGTACCTGCTATGTCCGTAACCACATTGCGGTCATTGTCCAGAAATGCATTGACAATTGATGACTTGCCTGCATTAGGACGGCCAACAACAGCAAAGCGAGGTATGTCTTCCTCTATGATTTCGGACATCTCCTTGGTAAAGCTACCTACTACCATATCGAGCAAATCGCCTGTACCACTACCTGTAAGCGATGATATGCACATAGGATCACCAAGTCCTAACGAATAAAACTCGGCACTGTCATATCTCAGCTCATTGGAATCTGTCTTGTTACAGCAAAGGATTGTAGGAATCTTCGAACGACGCAAGATACCTGCCACCTGCTCGTCGAGGTCGGTAACACCAGTCTTTACGTCTACAAGAAATAAAATCACATCACACTCCTCAATGGCTATAAGTACTTGACGACGTATCTCCTCTTCGAAGATGTCATCGGAGTTGACAACCCATCCTCCGGTATCTACTACCGAAAACTCCTTGTTGCCCCACTCGCACTTACCGTACTGGCGGTCACGTGTAGTACCAGCTTCATCACTCACGATGGCGTGACGAGTCTTCGTCAGCCTGTTAAACAACGTAGACTTTCCTACATTAGGACGTCCTACGATAGCTACTAAATTACCCATGTTTATCTAAATGTGTATTAAGCGAGAACAGCATGTGTCCTCTAAGTCGTTCTCACGAACGGAGAGCCATAATCACCTTATAGGTTAATACTACATACACTCCGAATGGCTCGCCCTCCCCTTGAGAGAGGGTCGAAGTGATGCCTAACTAATTATCTGTTATTCTGCATTATAACCAAACAAGTTCAGTTCCTTGTCGGAGTTTCTCCAGTCCTTAGATACCTTGACAAATGTCTCAAGATATACCGACTTGCCAAAGAAACGTTCGAGAGCCTTACGAG
>JAZLKQ010000552.1:0-3538 GCA_045597745.1 Bacteroidaceae bacterium
AGTATACGACTCCCATCCTCAGCTCAACACCGAACAGCAGATGCTGCTCAAGGAGAGCTACGAGGGATTTGTACGCAACGGCGCTAACCTCCCTGACGACAAGAAGGAGCAGCTCAAGCAACTGTCTGCCAAGCTCGGAGTGTTGAGTCTGCAGTTCTCGCAGAACAAGTTGAAGGAAATCAATGACTTCACTCTCCACATCACCGACGAGAGCGACCTCGCGGGTCTACCAGAGAGCGCCATCGAGGCAGCAAGGCAAGCTGCAGCTGACAAGAACCTTGAGGGATGGGTCATCACACTGCAGGCTCCATCGATGATGCCATTTATGCAGTATAGCGACCGACGAGACTTGCGCAAGCAGGTATACATGGCTTACAACACGATCTGCACTCGACCTGGCGACAACTGCAACCTCGACATAGTACGACAGATAGTTGACCTCAAGCGTCAGATGAGCCAGATACTCGGTCACAAGAACTATGCCGAGATGACGCTCACCCGTCGTATGGCGCAAAACAGCGACAACGTCTATCGCCTGCTACGTCAGCTTATCGAGGCATATACCCCTACCGCACGCGAGGAGGTCAAGAGAGTAGAACAGATAGCAAAGGATATGCAGGGCGAAGACTTCTCTCTGCAGCCATGGGACTTCCCTTACTATTCCAACAAACTAAAGGAGAAGCTCTTCAACATCAACTCTGAGATGCTTCGACCTTACCTGGAGCTCGGACGCGTCAAGCAGGGCGTCTTCGGACTTGCCACACGTCTGTACGGCATCACCTTCCGCATCAACAAGGACATACCGGTGTACCATCCTGATGTAGAGGCTTATGAGGTGATTGACGCCGACGGGTCGTTCCTCGCCGTACTATATTGCGATTTCCACCCAAGGGCAAGTAAGAAGTCTGGTGCCTGGATGACGAGTTACAAGGAACAATGGATAGACGCCGACGGCACCAACAGCCGTCCACACGTCTCTGTCGTCATGAATCTCACGCGACCAACTGACAACAAGCCTGCACTCCTCACTCTCGGAGAGGTCGAGACCTTCCTCCATGAGTTCGGACATGCGCTCCATGGCATGTTTGCCAACACTACATACAAGGGACTCAGCGGTACAAACGTGTATTGGGATTTCGTCGAACTCCCATCACAGTTTATGGAAAACTACAGCATCGAAAAGGAGTTTCTCCTCACATTTGCCACACATTACCAGACAGGCGAACCTCTCCCGGACGCTCTCATCGAGAAGATCGTCAGCAGTCGTAACTTCAATGTGGCTTATGCCTGCCTCCGTCAGGTCAGCTTCGGACTGCTGGATATGGCATATTATACGCAGAAAGAGGAGTTTACGGCAGATATCTTCACCTTCGAACAGCAGTCGTGGGCAGACGCACAAGTGCTTCCTTCGGTCGAAGGCACCTGCATGTCAGTACAGTTCAGCCATATCATGGCAGGCGGATATTCAGCAGGATACTACAGCTACAAGTGGGCGGAAGTGCTCGATGCAGACGCCTTCTCACTCTTCAAGCAACGAGGCATATTCGACAAGGACACGGCGACGAGCTTCAGACAGAACGTCCTCTCACGCGGAGGTACCGAACATCCGATGACTCTCTACAAGCGATTCCGAGGCCAAGAACCTACCATCGATGCCCTCCTCATACGCAACGGCATCAAGTAGCCACCAGTCCACGATGATTTCCCGTCGAGACCTCAGTGCTACAAGCTACAGTCCCCGACGCATCCCCGTCAAGACCCAACACCAACAACGACAATGAGACATACACGCATACTCTACACATTACTGCTCCTGCTGCCGTTAGCCATACTGACGTCATGCTCCAACGAAGACGACATCAACGAGATCTTCGTCGGACGCACATTCTATTTCCGCAGCGCAAAGATCAATGGAGTACAGCTCAACAGCGACGTCAAAGAGTTCTATCAAGCGGACAATACATACTGTATCTCATTTACGTCAGGCACATTCTCCGGCACGATGGCAAAGGACACACATATCTCTGGCCACTGGTCGGCAGATGGATCAAGCAATGAGTTCAGGATGACATTCAACAACAGCGAAGGCATCAACTCGTCAAGCGAACTATGCCAGAAGCTCTACAATATCCTCAAGAACGCCACAAGATACTCGGGAGACTCCAAGATCATCACGATCTACAAGGACAATGCAAACAGCATACTCCTCAGTTCAAGCAAAAATCACTAACGCAACGACAGGTCGTCACTGACCTCTACTCAAGTCAATAACTAACACACAACAATATGCAAGACCAACAGAAACAATACACTCTTGACAAACGCTACCTGCGTATGGCACGTATATGGGCAGAGAACAGCTACTGCCAGCGCCGTCAGGTGGGCGCACTCGTAGTCAAGAACAAGATGATAATATCCGATGGATACAACGGCACTCCATCGGGATTTGAGAATATTTGTGAGGACGAGAACAATGTCACCAAGCCATACGTTCTCCATGCAGAAGCTAACGCCATCACCAAGCTCGCCCGTTCATCCAACTCCAGCGAAGGCGCTACCATGTATATCACCGCCTCTCCATGTATAGAGTGTGCAAAGCTCATCATACAGTCTGGCATCAAGAGGGTGATATACTCGGAGCACTATCGTCTCGAGGACGGCATCAATCTCCTCAGACGCGCAGGTATTGAGGTCACATACATAGACCCCGAAGGATAATAGCTCAACAAGGGTATTCATTACTAACAATCAATAACGCATAGACACATGAATATACGCCGCTCACGCAGTTACGTACCGCTCATCATTGCCATAAGCACAGTTGTCGGCATAGTCATCGGCACGTTCTTCGCCAACAAGTTTTCTGGCAATCGACTCAACATCATCAATACGTCGTCCAACAAACTAAACGACCTCCTGCATATCATCGACGACCAGTATGTAGATACAGTCAACATATCTGACATAGTGGAAGATGCTATGCCTACTATCATAAGCGAACTTGATCCGCACTCAAGCTACATATCAGCCAAAGATGCAGAGACCAACAATGACGACCTCAAGGGCAGCTTCAGTGGCGTCGGAGTACAGTTTACCATCAGGGAGGACACCGTACACATCACAGGCGTGATCAAGGGTGGACCATCTGAGAAGGTCGGTATCTTGCCAGGTTATCGTATCATATCTATAGACGGCAAACCATACGTCGGCAAAGACGTAACAAACGAAGAGACCATGCACCGGCTAAAGGGCAAGAAAGGTACAAGCGTCACTGTGGGCATCAAGCGCAATAGGCAGGACAAGCCTCTGACATTCACTGTCGAACGTGGCGACGTCCCTGTCAAGAGTGTTGACGCAACGTACATGCTCGACAAAGAGTTGGGTTATATCAAGATCAACAAGTTCGGAGAGACTACGTATGCAGAGCTCCTCGCGTCGTTGGCAGAACTTGAGCAAAACGACTTCAAAGGTCTTGTCATCGACCTGAGAGGCAACGGTGGCGGCTACTTGTCGGCTGCAATACAGATGGTCAACGAGT
>JAZLKQ010000553.1:0-2101 GCA_045597745.1 Bacteroidaceae bacterium
CCAGTCTATCAGTATCTTGAGCGCATACACATAGAGTACCAGCAGATAGAGTGCGGCGAGCGGAAGTATGAGCCAGCGTACGATGCCAAGCAGAAACTTGCCCGTATGTGCGGTGCGTACAAACTTGCCTTCGCCTTCTGGCAGCTTTGCCATAATCATCATGGCAGGCACGACGGTACATAGCAGCACGGCAAACGTGCCGTACCACTCTTCGTCGACATGGATATCAAAGAGCATATTGAGCGAGGCGATCAGCAGCATAAGTCCGCCATTTACCAGCAGACACGACAGCACGCTTGCCAGGGTATAGCCGGCCACATGCTTGGTAAATGTCCATGACGCCACATCGTCCTTCTCCTTATGATAAGGCAGAAACACACCAAGCACCAGCAACGCCACAACACCCGAAGCACGGCCTACAGCTATCGAGCTATCGAGGTCATCGGCTGGCAGACGAAGCATATATATCGTGTCGGCAAGCAGTATGACATTAGCGACGATACAGACTATCATACGCTTATTGCCCTTGTCGGTCTCCTCACACCACAGGCTCAGCACTACGTTGAGCAGTACTCCCATCGACAGGAAGTAGAGCACGACGGCTTCATGTTCAGAACCCAGGTCTAATGCTCCCCATATTAGCGCAACGGCATATACTGCATACAGCAACAGAAATATCATTGCTACTGTAAACCTCGAGAGGATATGCTTCAGTCCCTCTCTCAGCTGACCAAAAGACGGCAGTTTCATAGGTTCCCTTCTACTCTACTCCACCTCGAAGTCAAGGCAGCTACGTACCGCAGTGTATGGACGTACCTTGCCATCTGCCACCGCAACGTGAGCTGGATGAACGGCGTATGCCTTGAGAGACTCAAACGAATCGAGTGTCGAGTCAAGCATCACATCGGCATTGCTCGTAGGCAGACCATTGATGTTGACACGTACGTCGAGCAGACCTGGCACCTGACCTACAAGGCCTTCGAGACCCTGCTTAATACCTTGTTTTACTGTGAGTTTCTCTTCTTCTGAGAGTTCTGGCTTGAGTGTCCAGAGTATTACATGCTTTATCATATCTGTTGTATTTTGAGTGTTAAACAATCGTTGTATATATAAACAAAAAACGGTTAAACTTCACAGCCTAACCGTTCCATCCTTAATCTTATTGGTAAAAGTTGTATTTTACACTATGTGTTAAAAGTATTCAGACTCGAACTTCGCAGCCCAAGCATGAGCTCTTAACACCACCGAATCTTTATGTCTTTAGAACTACCACCGAAAAACACAAAAGCAGTAGCTCTTATTTCCATAAACCAATCCTATATGATACTATGTAGACAAACAAATCACTATTTGAATGTGGGGCTTACGTTCCCGTCGCCCTCTGCCTCTGTGAAGTTGTTATGCAATCTATGTTGCTCCTTCATTTCAGCGTTACAAAGGTATGCACTTATATTGATATATGCAAATTATTTTATATAAAATATTGCTAAGACATGCATTTTTTTGCATTGTTACAATATTTATACACACTATCATGAATATTTGTGCAAACAAATGCCCACATACGGACATGTCAGCATCAACTCCACGCTGGAGCATCAACAGACGGACTCCGCACGTGCCCTACTTGTTGGACACGCGTCTCACCTCATCTACACCCTCTATGCCATAGAGGTGAGAGATGGCCTGGCGCATCTCATGTACCGAGTGCACGAAGAAGGTGATGGTGCAGTCGACTATCTCGTCCTTCGTAGTCGTCGTCAGCGAGTCTATGAGCAAGTGCTGCTTGTTGGTGATGTTGTCTATAAGGTCCATGAGCAGGTGAAAACGGTCTATCGCCTTGATGCTGATAGTGACGGGGAAGGTCACACCTGCCTCTGCCATATAGTCTATGTCTACGATAGAGTCGCCCGACTTGGACGCAATGCGGATAGCGTCATGACAGTTCTTGCGATGTATCATGATCTTGCCGTTTGGCAACTTAAATCCGATGGTCTCACCTCCCGGCAACGGATAACATGTCTCGCACCTCTGGTAAATGGACTGGCGAACTACCTCCGCAAACATGCCACGAAGTGTTCGCTTGGCCTTGTATGTCTGT